>JAIPIT010000069.1 GCA_021734505.1 Fidelibacterota bacterium
AAAGCGATGGGTTACATAACGATCATACTGATAATCCGGATTTAATGTATCATGTCTTCTGCTACTCATATAATGAAGTAGAAACAAGCACAGAAACTAATACTCCTGTAATATTCACCCTCTCTCAAAACTACCCCAACCCCTTCAACCCCATAACAACGATCCAGTTTGCCGTACCGGAATCTCAGCATGTTAAACTTCAGATCTTCGACATAACTGGCCGCCTAATTGAAACACTCATTAATGAATTTAAAGAAGCAGGAAATTGGGACGTTAAATGGAACGCCGGCAATTATAGCTCTGGCATTTATATTTATCGACTTCAATATGGTGATAAGCATATTTCCAGGAAAATGCTATTGATGAAATAATGTTAATACAAGAGGCATTAATAATGAAAAAGATTATTTTTTTGCTGATTATTGGTATGCTATTCATCTCATGTTTCGAACCTGAGGATGAGATTATATCTGATGGTGTTCAACGGCTTGTAATAGACAATGCTTTTTATGTTAATAATTTATTCACTTGTAATGTCCAATTCGATTACTACGTTACGGAAGATACGTGCCTGGTTGATGGATATGGACTTGATTTTCGGGATGGTTTTCAATGGGTTCGTATGTCATACGGGATGACACAATGTATTCCCGGTACTCGCTATACATTTAATAACACAATTAGACATAGAGCAATTTTACCACCAATCGTTGGAATGTACGGTTATCCTTTGCACGAAAATGACAGCTTGCTTCATGTGATTGATACGCTTCAGAAAAAGTATTAGGCTTTCCCTCAAAGAGTGAATTTGTTAAACTATTCACCAATCAAGAATCTTTTCCACACAATAAAAAAACTCCCCAAGATAGGGGAGTCGAGGTACGCCATCAGGGACGGGTCGATTGCAGATTCCAGATTGATGATTGTTGATTTGATATCCGAACAGGGAATAACGATATATGATTTAAGAAGTAAATATTCACTTCGAAAATCTCAATTCAATTCGTCATTCGAATGCTCGAATGTTCGATATTCGTAAATCCGCTCCTCTGATTAGAAGTCTTTTAAAACAGGCTTAACATTCAACAACAATTCCATACAATAAAAAAGCTCCCCTTTACAGAGGAGCGAATAGTACGCCATCTAGGACTTGAACCTAGAACCAACGGATTAAGAGTCCAGTGCAGAGCCTTTATGCATGCGGGTTATACGCTTTGTGTACACCAAGATGTGTCCACTGCGGTGAAGTTTGTGTTTTTAGGGGTTTTAAGTAGTAATGATGCGGGTTTTGGGGGACAGGCTCCATTTCTATCGACTTTCTTACATATAAAGATACTTCTTTTATGAGTTGATGGGATTTTGTATGTTTTGGTATTGAATTAATGAGGTAATCAATGAAATCGAATTATAGTATTATAATTGTATTGATTGTAACTCTTATGTTGCTTTCATGTACTATAACATCCCCCGAAATTGAAGAAGGCTCAAAACTGCTTGAAGATGGATTATGGAGATTACGGGTAAATGTACCTGGTTTTGGAAGAAATGTTGATATCTATAATAACACTGCTATTGTTAGTGCAAATAGTGATTCAGTAGCTAGTATACATATTTTTAAATATGACGGTAATAATAATTGGGATCTGATAACTTCATTTACAGAAAATGATGTCACGCCGAGTTATGGGGATGAAATTTCAATTGGAAATAATGTTATTGCGGTCAGCGATTGTAATGATAACAGAATATACACTTATATAAAGACTGATACCACCTGGAAAAATCACAGTGTAATTGTCCCGCCAAACGTGAATAGTTATACATATTTCGGAAAATCATTAGATACATATGAAAACTATCTGGTTGTCGGATCAGAAACTGGGCCTGCAGTTTTGTATGAGCTTATTAGTGATAGTTGGATTGAACAGACTAGTTTGAACGTCGGTGACCAGCAAGAAAATGAATATGAAATTCAAGTACGTCTTTCAGAAAACTTCCTTGCAACTTGTAAGGGAAGGGATATTTATGTTTACAACAGAACCGGAAATATTCTTTCTAATAAGACCCTGATCGATTCAACTCAAAATACTATTCATTTATCAAATTACAGAATATGTCTTAATGATAGTCTTTTAGTTGTTGGTGACCCAGAGTTCAAAAATGAATACTGTGGAATCACAATTTATAGTTATTCTGATAATATCTGGAGTATTAATAGCACTATTGAGAAGTATATTGGTAGAGATGAATTTATTAATTCTATTGAGATATATTCAAATTATATTCTATTCGCATTATCTCCATATCGTTTTGGTTCGAACACTCTCATTTTTTATTCACTTTCAGATGAAGCTTTAACATCAAATGATTGGGTTTTTTCGGAAAGCATAAGTAATTCAGGATTTAGGAATAATTTTGCTTTGAGTAATGAATTTGCAATAATAAGTGGTTATAATTACGCATACATTTACGAATACAGATAAACATGTTTAATCTATGGGATTAGTTTCTACAATTAGGGAATTACTTAGGTGCCTTTCCAAGAGTTTTATTGCTATATGTTCTATAAAACCTGAAAGCAAATATTAATCAAAGCTTTGACCTTCTCCCGATAATTAGCACACTTAAAGAGTTAGTATGCCTGCCACCCTCCTAGGTGACTTTTTGCTATAAAATATCTCTTCTCTTGCGAGTTTTGTGTGATTTTCGTTGGTAGGATTATCACTAGTATAAGTTTCCATGCCAGAAATGGAAGACTTATACTCAATAATTCCCATTTGCTGATTATAATTATTTACTTATCTTACGAAGTAAACAATTAAAGAATACTCGGACAATCAATATGAAGAAGCTAACTATATTGCTTTTACTGTTTTCCCTTCTATTTGCTGATGATCTATCATCAAGCTTCGCAGGTGGCTCAGGTACATCTGAAGATCCTTACCAAATATCGACTATTCAGCAGTTACAGAATATGAATCTTGATCTGGATGCCCATTATATTCTAATTAACGATATTGATGCGTCTGAGACAAGATATTGGAATGACGGAAAGGGATTTGAGCCGGTAGGCACAATTTATTATGATTCCCTAGATGTATTTCATGATTTAGACTTCAAAGGTAGAGTCAACGGAATGAATTATACAATAAATAATCTTTACATAAATAGGCCTGGTGAAGATTATGTTGGGCTATTTGGGTATGCTGATGTAATAAATAGAATACACGGTATAACTCTAAAAGACTCATTTGTCAAAGGTCATAATTATGTTGGTGGTCTTATTGGCTATGGTGGCGTAGATGGAAGTACTATCAACTGCTCTATTTATGGGAATGATTATGTGGGTGGCCTTGTCGGGGAGGGCTATGCTAAGGGTTATGTTTATCAAGCAATTGTTATTGGTAATAAATATATTGGAGGGGGCTTGGGATATTCTATGTCAGATTTAGATGGTCTCTATTTTAATGGAAGAATTTCTGGTATAAAATATGTTGGAGGAATTATTGGTTATTCTTATCGATCTGTTACTAATTCTTATTCTGAAGGATATTTATCTTCAGAATATAGTGGAGGTGGAATCACTGGAGTTTCTTCACGACTTGGCATAGTAGAAAATAGTTATTCAACTATGGGTGTTGCCGGTAGTTCCGCTATTGGGGGATTAATCGGTGAATTAGTTAATGGTGGCCTATTAAATAATTCTTTTTTCACGGGGTGTGTTTATTCTCTGTATTATGATCCTCTTATTATTGGGGGTAGTACAGGGGCTTATTCAAATCTTTATGCATATAATAATGGTGACACAAATTATCCAAGGCATTATATATTATACGGAGAGGAAATTGACAGCACACATTTAATTTCAGACATAACTTATTTCTACAATATCTCCAATCCACCAATGGATACATGGGGATTTGAGGATGAAGGTCCTTGGGTAGAAAATAAAAATGGTTTACCTACTTTAGGTTATGATATAGAGCACAATGACTTATTTTTCTCAATCCCATACACTGAATCATCTGAAACTACGTTTCAGGTTCCCATAGTTATAGAAAGAGGCTCTGAATATATATCAACACTTGATATGGACATACACTACGAATCAGATTATTTAACGTTTAGCGAAACTCAAAGTGATTTACTCAGTCCTGATCAAATATCACAGAACAGCAATACCATCTCGATTAGGAAAACGAATTCAGATGATTTAATACACCTACAAAATGGAGATACATTACTCGTTCTAACATTTAACGCAGCAGCCAATGTCTCTGAGGGAGATGTAAGTTTTATTGAATTCAGTGATAATATTACAGCCACAGATTCTCTTGGGGCTGAAATGTGTGCATCAAGTAGACGTGGATATATTCGTTTCTCCAGTATAACTCAGATTGCCGATATTCCTCAGGATTACAGATTACATCAAAATTATGCTAATCCATTTAATCCGGCTACAACCATTTCGTATGATTTACCTCAGGCTTCAAATGTTACATTGAGCATTTATGATATTACAGGCCGTTTGATCCAAACTTTGGTTGATCAACAACAAGGCTCAGGGCAATATAGTATCCGATGGGATGCTTCACATCTTAGTTCCGGAGTATACATATATCGACTTCAAGCTGGTGACTTTGCTCAATCAAAGAAGATGCTTCTAATTAAGTAACTTTCCTCGAACCAATAATTAATCTTTTCGAAGAACCATGGGTACCTTTAAACCTAGGGCATTGTGGAAAAATATCCTGGTGCCGGAATAGGGGAGAGAGGTGAATATATTCGCTATAAATCTTCTGTTCTCTAGCGAGTTTTGTCTCTTTCTTGCTGGTATGCTTGTGAGTATCGTGAAAAATACTGCCGGAATCTATTGTTTCTTTAAAAGCTCTTTCACTTTTACCGGCTGGATCAGCCAGACAAGTGTGATATATAAAATAGAGACGGGGAATTTCCACCAGAGGGAGAGGTCTAAAAGTTGGACGAGTAGAAAGACGGCGATGGAGATAGCGCCAAGGAGTAGAAGTTTGCCGTTCTTTTGACGAATATCGGATCTTTTGACGGCCCACAACCGGATCGATAAGGCCATAGCCGTATAAGCGACAGCGGTGGCAATGGCGGCACCCATGAGTCCCATTTTAGGGATCAGGACAAGGTTGAGGCCAAGGTTAAGGGCTGCACCGATCCCCATAAAGACGGCGTTCATGCCGGTCTTGTTTTTGTGGTAGAGCACGGGCAATTGCAGTAAGTACAGACCCATCATGACATAGGCGCCCATGATGACGGGAATAATGGGAATGCCTTCCCAATAACTGGCATGCAAAATATAGCGTCCCTGTCCGAGCGGGATCTTAACCAGTTCGGGAACCCAAAGGGATGCTAAAAACCAGATGACGACAAAGATCACGCCGGTCTGGAGATAGATCTTCTCTAATTTGACTCTCCCCTCTTCCTTGTCCACTTCTCTCAGAAAATAGGGCTGCCATCCGGCATTGAAACTGTAGACCAGCAAACGGATCAGCACGGCCACCGTGTAAGAAGCTACGTAAAGCCCGGTCGCTTCATCTCCCATAAAATACCCGACTATCCGGCGATCGGCCAGCTCGATGGTCCTATCGAACAATCCGGCGACCATAAAGGGCAGTCCGAAAAAGAACAGCTCTTTCATGATCCGGGTGGATATTTTTGCGCCTTTCATGGCAGGCAGCATAATAAAGATCAAAGAAATAAAAAGTACCAAGGATGAAGCTGCATTTGCCCATAAAATGTACTGGATATTTTTACTGAAAACCGAAACCAGCAAGAGCAATAGGATCAGTCTGATCACGATCTCGATATTTTGCAATACAACACTTAAAACCGCTCTATTTTCCGCCCGGAGGTAAAGAATGCCCTGATTGTTCAGGATATCAAAAAAGAGAATGGCCAAAGATAGCGAGAACAAGGTCATGGAATCGTTCCGGATGGCCAGCGGACTCAATGTATTCCTGAAGAGAAAAGCCATGCCGATAAAAGCCAGAGCCAGGATCATCATGAACACGATCGTATTTTTCAGGTAAGCTGCTTTTTCGTCCTTGCGCACGTAGTAGTTCATAAAGGCGGCATCAAAACCAAAAGGCAGGATCACCGCCATAAAACTGATAAATACAAAGCAATATGCGACTTGGCCATAGACCTCGGGTGGAAAAAGATTGCTCCAGATCGTGACCTGAATAATAAAATTCAGTCCCCGTGCAAGAATATTGCCGGTGGTATAGATCACGGAATGTTTAAGAAGTCTATGCGGCATGTTTTGTGACTCGTTTTTTTGGATAGATAAAAAATAAAACAACCAGCATATATATTCCAACCAGCACAAGTTTCAGCCATGCGGTTTGAATACCGACAACAAAGAAAATAATCGTCAAGGAAAGTGTCAGAACGAACATGATCGCCAGGTTGCCCCATTCATAGACCACCGGCATCCACTTTCTAACAACAAAATAAGTACAAACTGCCATAAAAACATATGCAGACAATGATGAAATACCCGCTCCGATCATACCCACCTGAGGGATCAGGATCAAATTAAGGACAATATTGATCGCCGCTGCGATCCCTACGATCACTGAAATGACCCAGGTCTTGCCCGTATAAAAAATAGCGGGGTGAAAATTGATATAAATACCGTTAAAGAGATAGGCGGCCAGGATCAAGGGTACGACCGTAATACCCGCCCAATAACTTTGGGCGATGATATGCCGCCCCATGATCTCGAAAGAGACAATTTCTTTGATAAAGAAACTGACAAGAAGAAATACAATGGTCATCAGGAAAACAAACCAGGTCATGATCTTTGAGAATAATCGCGGTGCGGCAGGATCATCATGTTTTTGCAGGAAAAAAGGCTGCCAGGCAAAGCGAAAGGCCATCACAACCAGCATCATAAAGATCCCAAGTTTATGTCCTGCAGAATAAAGCCCCACATCCTCCAGTCCCTTGAACCATTGCAGCATATAACGGTCGCTCAGTTCAATGATCATACTGGATAATCCGCTGGGGACAAAGGGCAGACCGAAAAGGATGAGTTTTTTCCATAACGATCGCGAGAATTGACCGTTGAAATTTTTGATCACAACAGGAATAAGGACCAGAAAAGAAAAGGCCGAGGCAACCATATTACTGATAAAGACGCCTTCAATGCCCATTCCCCGGTAACGGATCAGATATATGTTCAAGCTAACGTTGATCAGAACATTGACCAAGGTGATCAGCGTAAAGATCAAGGCTTTATTATTGATCCTGAGATAATGCAAAGGGATCAGATACATGGCATCCAAAAACAATATCCCGGCGGTCATGCGGATAATATGGGTGTAATCAGGTGAACTCAGGATCCCGCGACTCAATACGGGAGCAAAAAGCCAAATCAGGGCTGAAAAAGCGATCGATGTGATCAAGAGTGAACTTAGAACGGTAGAGAACACTTCTTTTTCACCGTGTCCCTCCGCTTTCCCTGTCCGGGAATAAAAACGCAGGAACGCACTTTCCAGTCCGTAATGATAAAAGATATTTAAAAAGGCAATAAAAGCATAGATCAGTGAAACCGCACCGTATGCTTCAGGAGAAATATGATAAGAATAAAAGGGTAAAAGCAAAAAATTGATCATCCGGGCGGCTACATAGCCGATGCCGTAGACAAGCGTTTGTTTACTGAGACGAATGATATCTTGTTTTACCATTATGTTCTTTCTATGTCATATGTAGAGACGCTGCACTGCAGCGTCTTTCCGATTAGTTTTTTTACAATTCCAATTTCAACGTATCCCGAAACACCCCGCCCGAACCGAAACTTTCCTTAAAGCGCGCCAAACCGTAATTGGGCTCCATATTGACCGTAAAAATACCAAAATCAAGATAATGAAATCCTCTTTTAATACTGTCCGCGATCACTTCTTTGAACAAAACGTTCACGCCGCGATATTCCTGGTACGCTTCATTGTGTGATATATAAAATGCGAGTGTCACCAGTTCATTGGCATCAAACATCACAATACCTGCGATCATGCTTTCTTCAATATAAGCGCCGTAAAGTCTGATCTTATCAGGATAGCGCTTTTTCAAGTCCAGAAGTTCTTCCAATGTATGTGTGGGATCCACGCCATGCCTGATCTTAAGATTGTTCTTTAAAATGGCGTAAAAAGCTTTATAATCATCCGTTTCTTTGACTTGCACACCCATCTTTTCACCACGACGGTATGCCGTGCGATGCGTGCTTTTAAATTTTGCCAGATTCTTTTCAATATCATCCTCAAGTTTCAAAACGGATGATATCTCCCGTTTGACATAGGTATAGCCTTCGCGGAAACAGACAAATTCGAGATAGTTATTTAATTGATGATTATATATAACCGGTGGTAAGGTCATGATGATTGATTCAAAGCCTTCTTCTTTAGCATATTTTCCCAAAGCTTTCACGATCTTGACGTTTTTTTCAACGCCTTGATTCAAGGGTTGCACGATCCCGCCGTAAGAACTGCCGCGATGAGAGTATAAAATACGCTTATCACCGTCTTTAAATTCAACAGCCGGAAACAAGGCAACCGGTTTTCCCTTTTCCATAAAAATCAACGAGTGATCCTTGAATCTTCCCTGGGGATGGTAATTTAAAAATTTTCGTTCATGAAAGATCGTGCCATTGTTCGCCTGGCGGACAAAGTCATCCCAAAATACATGCTCTTTTTCATTATAAACAAGTACGTCGATCATTTAGTGTTCCTTTGGATTTTTAAAGATCAATGCAGAGGTATAGCCCACCACGGAATCACGATCATTCATTACTTCACCGGAGTGAGAATAACCCAAAACCCTAATTTGTTCTTTATTAATATCAAGACCCTTTAAGATAGCAATAATTGGGCCGCCGCCACAAGCTTCAAGATCATTTGAACGTAATTTCTTATATATCTGTTCAATGTCCGCTTTTTCTAACAAAGATATCAATTCTCCATCCATATTTTCAGCCGTTCGGCTATCATGAAAATGAGAAAGGTCCGAACTGGCGACGAAAAGAATATCCTTTCCGTAAGCATCATAGAGTTTTCTGACACACTCCCCCGCTTCTTCAATACTTTCTTTTCCCTGATCTCCCATGACCATGGGCAAAATTGGGATATTACCTAGAAAATATTGTATAAAGGGCAGTTGCACTTCTAAAGCATGTTCGGCACGATGCCCTTGCATACTTGAGATAATGCCATTGCATTCCAAAGCAAGCGATCTGGCATGTTCATCTACCGGACAAGTTCCCAAAGGTGTCTGATAGCCCGCTCCGGGGTACACTGATATTGCGGGAAAGTATTCCCTATGACTTGGTGAAATGATGCAAACACGTTTATATGATCTATCTTTGAGGTGGTAATAAGCTTTTGCGGCTTGTTTCCCTGAAAATATATAGCCTGCATGAGGAGCGATCAGTCCCGCAATATGCCCATCTATTTCAATTTTATTATTTTGAACCGAAGTAAAAAGCTCATCGAGCATATTTGTAAGTGTGCTGCGATCTCCGGGGTAAAACTGACCTGCTACGGCGGGTTTTCTTAATTGCATATATGATTATTCTTTATTAATTCATGTTTTTATGTTTTACATAATTGTCAATAGTAACTGTGCCGCTCCTATGGAGCTCATGTTTCAAATCGAACCGCTTAGCTACAAAGTTTTCGTCCCTACGGGACTAACGTTTTACCATTCACGTCTTACATCTCACGTTTTACGTATTTATCAAATTCTTTCTTAAGTCCCATCCAACATTCCGTTAGTCCATCTACCATAACTTTCGTATGGCAAAGCACCGGCATAAAATTCGTATCACCGTTCCAGCGTGGAACAATATGTTGGTGAATATGTTCCGCAATGCCGGCTCCGGCCGATTCGCCGATATTGAATCCGATATTAAACCCATTGGGTCTCATATTGATTTTAAGCACTTCAATAACCATCTGGGTTACATCTGACATTTCATACAATTCATCTTTTGTCAAATCACTGTAATCGCTTATATGTCGATAAGGTACGACCATCAGATGCCCGTTACTGTAAGGATAGCGGTTCATGATCACAAAAACATGCTTGCCCCTATAAAGGATCAGATCTTCTTTATCTTTATTATCTTTTGGTTTATTGCAAAAAATGCAACCCTTGGGTTTATCTGCTTCCGGCGTGCGAATATATTCCATTCGCCATGGGGCCCAGATTTGTGCGAAGCTGTTCTTTTTATCATTACTCATAGCTT
>JAIPIT010000070.1 GCA_021734505.1 Fidelibacterota bacterium
AGGCCAAGGCCTGTCCCTACAATTATCATATGTATCTATCGCAGAATAATCGCTTGGCGATTATTCTGCATTTAAATTTCAATTATATTTTATTCTCATTTTTTTTTGCAGTTAAATACAACCATAGGGCAATAAGAGCGAACAGCACAATGCCCAGCCATTTGAAACCGCCGACATGTGGCCACCAGTCTTTATTTGCCGTAGCAAAGATCGGGATAGCAACAAGAATACCCATCAAAGCTTCACCGGTGATAAGTCCGGAAGCAAAGAGCAAACCTTTTTTACTGTCGTTCTTTGTCCGTTCTTTGGTGAAATATGAAATAAGTCCACCAATAAATACCGGTACGGATAAAGAGATCGGAAGATACAGGCCAACTGCTACGGCGAGGACGGGCATACGGAAAGTTGAGCCGCGTTTTTCAAGAATGATATCGGCAATAACGATCGCAGCACCTAGAGCCGCGCCAATCGCGACCATACCCCACGGTAATCCGCCGTTGAATACACCTTGTGCGACCGACATCATGAGCGTTGCCTGCGGTGCGGGAAGAGTCTCTGAACCGATCACATAAGCAGAATGTAGAATATCAAGCGTAATTCCAAGTGTTACAGCAGCTGCAAGTGTACCGACGATCTGCATGATCTGTTGTTTCCAAGGAGTTGCCCCAAGAAGATATCCCGCTTTAAGATCTTGTAAATTATCTCCCGCAATGGATGCGGCACAGCAAACCACTGCGCCAATAATGATCGCGCCGGCAGCACCTTCCGGACTTCCTTTGCCCATAAGCAAGAGGAGGAGAAGCGATGAAAATAAAATAGTCGCGATCGTGACTCCGGAGATCGGATTGTTGGAGGAACCGACCAAACCACCCATATAACCCGCAACCGCGGAGAATAAAAATCCAAAGACCAGCATAACGGCCGTCATGATGAGCGTGATCTCAAAACTTTTCAGGACATCCAAATATAAAAGGAATAATGGGATCGTGGATACCGCAACAATGCCGATCACCCATTTGATCGAAATATCCTGTTCGGTCCGCGCCATTTCAACACCATTATTGGAATCGCTATGCGCCTTTAAACTGGCTTTAATACCGTTGATCAGCGGACGCATTAGTTTTACAATGGACCATAAACCGCCGACAACCATCGCGCCAACGCCAAGATAACGGATCTGAGTCGACCAGATCGTATTGGCAACATCCATGCTGATCGGACCGGCATGTCCGGTCACGGTAGAATAAATGGGCAGAACTACGATCCATGACAGTAATCCTCCCGCCATCATAAGAATGGAAATATTTAATCCGATAATATATCCCACACCCAACAGGGCAGGGGAAAGATCGCCGCCGAAACCAAATATCGTTTTTCCGCCACGGGCATTTTTAAATCCAAATGCACCTTCGGCGGACTGGTTCCACATGCCGAAACCTTGTTGCATTAATTTCAACAATCCCCCGACAAGGGCAGTTTTTAATATCATCATCAGGTGTTTTCCACCTTCTTTACTACCCTTTGCTTCATCGCCGGCTTTTAATACTTCGGCGGTGGCAACACCCTCGGGATAAGTCAGTTTTGCTTCAATGATGAGCGCACGGCGCAAGGGAATAGTAAACATCACACCGATAATACCGCCGACGGCAGCCATCTCAGCGATCGCGATATAATCAAAATCCGTCCAATAACCCATCAGGACCAAGGCGGGGATCGTAAAGATCACCCCGGCGGCAAGAGATTCACCTGCAGAGGCGGCTGTTTGAACAATATTGTTTTCAAGAATGCTTGATTTACGGAAAAGACGTAAAACACCCATCGAGATCACAGCGGCCGGGATCGAAGCACTGACGGTCATACCCGCAAACAAACCCAAATATGCGTTGGCTGCAGCCAGAATAATTGAAAGTATAATACCAAGAATAACCGACTTAATGGTAATTTCCAGTAATGGCTTCTTTTTTTCCATATGATTTCCCCTTTAATATCCCGTTTAATTTTTTGTGCGAAGGGAATATACAAAAACTTAAGTGCTAAATTGAATAAAAAAAATAATTGGAGTGATAATAAAAAGAGACGCAGCATGCTGCGTCTCTACAGTATTCTTTGGGGGATCAGGCGCAAAAAGTTTCACTTTTTGCGCCTATCTTCTTCCTAAACCCTAAACCAAAAAACATAATATTACACTCTCATACTTCGGGCTTAATAGATCAGGCATAAACTCAATGTCCCAAATTATCTACTTACCACTCATAACTCATAACTCATAACTTTCTCCATACTGATGTTTTATTTCACCAAAAAATCCATTACATTACTTAGATATTGAAAGGATGGTAAATGGACGAACAAAATTTAAATGAGAAGCACTCGACGCTGGAAAATATTCTTGAACAACGCAAGGAAAAGATAGCAAAGATCAGGGAGATGGGTTTTGATCCTTTTCCTTATTCTTATGCTGTGACCCATAAAAGTAAAACAATTCTGGAAAATTACGATGAGCTGGAAGAAAAAACAGTCTCTATTGCCGGTCGCTTAATGAACATTCGTGTTATGGGGAAAGCCAGTTTTGCGCACATTCAGGATGGCGATGGTCGCATTCAGCTTTATATCTCAAAAAATGATATCGGTGAAGAGTCTTATACCATGTTCAAATTACTCGATATCGGCGATATAATCGGAGTTGAAGGAATTGTCATGAAGACCCGCACAGGTGAAACCACGGTTAAAGCGTCAAACTTAACACTTCTAACCAAGAATATCCGTCCTTTGCCTATCGTAAAAGAAAAAGATGGTGTGATCTACGATGCATTTGCCGATAAAGAGTTACGTTATCGGAAACGTTATCTTGACCTTATTGTAAATCCGGAAGTGAAAGATACTTTTGTAAAACGCGCAGCCATTATTCGCGCTACACGCGAATTTTTTGACAGCCGCGGCTATCTTGAAGTGGAGACACCTGTCTTGCAACCTCTTTACGGTGGTGCAAATGCACGACCGTTCATTACTCACCACAACAGTCTGGATCAGGATCTTTATTTGCGAATTGCAGATGAACTCTATCTTAAACGCCTGATCGTAGGTGGATTTGAAAAGGTTTATGAATTTTCGCGTAATTTCAGGAATGAAGGTATGGATAGAAGTCATAATCCTGAATTTACCGCGATCGAATTTTATGAAGCCTATGTTGATTATTTCTATATGATGGATTTTATCGAGGAATATTTTAAGACCATTGCCGAAACAACGGGCAATATGCTTGTTGAATATCGTGGAGCGACAATTGATTTCTCTAAACCATTTGAACGTAAACCTATGTCTGAACTGTTTGCCGAATACCTGAAGATCGATATTGCCGCATATACGGAAAAAGATTTTGCGGATTGGTGCAAAAAAAACAAGAAAGAATTTGACCCTAAATGGAATTACGGTCAGTTCCTGGATAAATTATTTGATGAATATATCGAACCCAAACTTATTCAGCCTACCTTTGTGATAGATTATCCCAAAGCAATTTCTCCTTTGGCAAAAGTCAAACGAGACGGAGATGATCGCTTTGTTGAACGTTTTGAACTCTTTATCTGTGGCTCGGAATATGTCAATGCCTTCTCGGAATTGAATGATCCGCTGGATCAGCGTGAACGTCTTGAAGGGCAGGATCGCCTCAGAGTAGAAGGAGATGAAGAAGCCCAGGCCTTTGATGAAGATTTTATTCAAGCGATCGAGACCGGCATGCCGCCTACGGGTGGAGTGGGAATTGGTCTGGATCGTCTGATCATGCTTTTTACCGGCCATACAAGCATTAAAGATGTTTTACTTTTTCCTGCAATGAGATCTGAAAAATAAATTGCTGGTTGATAAGTTGATGGATCGAGAAGACGTCTTTTGAAATTAATTTAATTTCATGTCAGGTGTAGGGAACAGGCATGCCTGTTCCGAGCAATGTGTATTGCAATATACCGGAAGAAAGTCGATAAGTCGATGGTCGATATGATGATGGTCGATATGATGATAACATCAATTAAAATATAATATGTTAAAATTCTTATTCTATCTTTCAGAGCGTACCTTATTTCACAAGCGTTCCGATCAGTTTGTACCGGTTATTCGTATTCTGGCAATTTTAGGATTGATCATCGGAACCATCGCCATGACGGTTACAATGGGAATTCTTAATGGTTTCGAAAACAATCTGGTTGAAAAAGTCACAGGTTTTGAAGCCCATATTCGCATTGAAAGTTTCAAGGACAATATTGAATATGACGGCGAATATGTAGATCTATTAATGAAAAATCAGGATATCACCCTTATTGCACCCTTTGTAGATCTTGAAACGATGTTGAGAAAAGGAGATGAAACGGAAGGCGTGATCATAGAATGTATGAACCAAAGAGATTTTCTTGATATGCTTCATCGTTCAAAAAAAGATATTAAAGGCGGCGTAGATTTCCGGGAGTCCGACTCTCTTAAAGGTATTTATCTTGGTTATGGGGCCGCGGAATATTTAAATGCTGAAGTAGGTGATACTGTTTCTGCAATGTTTATAGACGGAATCCCATCGCCATTCAATCCCATTAGGTCTTATGATGTAATTATAACCGGAATTTTTTCCACAGGCATGAAAGAGTTCGATGCCAATTATGCTTATGCTCCGTTAAGCTTTGCCGCGGAAGTGAATGGAAATGAAAATATAATTAGCGGTTATCAATTATTGCTCAGCGATCCTTTACTTGCAAATGATATTTCAGATTGGATAAATAAGGCTAGTCCATATCACTATGTCCCGATAACCTGGAAAGAGCGTAACATAATGTTATTCAAGTGGTTGCAGACACAGAAAGCCCCCATTGTCATTACCTTCGGGATCATAGCCTTAGTGGCAATGGTAAATATTATCTCCACATTGGTTATGATCGTTCTTGTTAAAGAACGTGATACGGCGATCTTGAAATCAATGGGCATGAAACCCTCTGATATTCGGAAAAAATTCATGATGGACGGCTTAAGTATTTCATTAATGGGTATAGGGATCGGCATACTTATCGCGAAAATTCTGGAATGGGGACAAATGCGTTTCGCCTGGATCAAGCTTTCTGCTGATGTCTATTTTATTGACCGTTTACCCATTGAGATAAGCTTGAATGTGATCCTGATCATCGTTTTGGTAGGTATTGCAACGGCACTGATCGCAACATTATTTCCGGCACGGAATGCTTCGCGCATCAAACCGGTTGAGGTTTTGCGTTATGAGTAAAAAATCCTACATCAATTATATTGCCGGACGATATTTTTCCTCACGAAAAAAAGTCAGGATGATCTCCACAACATCCATTATTACAATTATTGGTACTTTTCTAGGGACTTTTGCCATTATAGCATCTTTATCGGTGATGAATGGTTTCCGGGATATGCTTTTCAATCGGACACAGGATATGTCCCCCGATCTGACCTTCTATGTAAAAAATATTACAACAGAGACTCGGACCGATCTCTATGATGCAATAAAAGAGGATACAAGAATTAAAGTCCTTTCCCCCAGTATTGAGAGAAAAATGCTGGTGAATTCGGGTAAATATCAGCAATTGGCTTTTATCAAGGGAGTTCGTCCGGATGAATATAAAAAAATCCTGAACTTGGAGCCTTATTTGCAGGAAAAAGAATTTTTGACCAATGATCTTGCTCAAACGCCCTATCCTGAGATCATCATTGGATTATCACTTGCAAATATAATTGGTGTTGGGGTAGGCGATACTATCAATCTGGTCTCATTATTAGATGTTAAGACTTATACGGCTCCCAGTATGCAATGTATTGTAAAAGATGTGTTTAATGTAACGGTCTTTGATTATGATTATCGGGCTTATATGCACATTTTGGATATGCAATACCTTCTTAATGAACCGAATTATCATCAATTTGAAGCAGAACTTCATTCGACCAGTGATCTGAACTCCGTGAATAAATACTGGAAAGAACACATCCCCGATAATTGCAGGGTCGCAAGTTGGTGGGAGGAACATCTTGAATTGTTCTCAGCCATGCAAGTGGAGAAGATCGCAACTTTTTTAGTATTAAGTCTGATTGTTATTATCGCGGGTTTTAACCTTATTTCATCAATGATCATGTTACTTCTTGAAAAGAAATGGGAAATAGGAATACTGCAAAGTATGGGCTGCGCTCCCAGAGATGCATACAGAATTTACTTTCGTCTCGGCTGGTATACCGGAGGTCTGGGCATGGTTCTTGGAACTGCCGTAGCTGTGATTCTTTTACTCATCCAGCAAAATTTCCCTTTCTTTGTCATGCCGGGAGCGAATGACGTCTATATCTTTAAATATGTGCCGGTGATCGTAAACTTCTGGGATGTGTTTGCAACACTGATTATGGTGTCCATTTTGATCACACTTTCCTCACTTATACCGGCGAAAAGAGCGAACAATATTAAACCATTGGAAGCGATAAAAACAAAACAGTAAGACCTTCCGGCTGGTGTTCGAACGCAGAGAGGATCTGCCGGATGATCGAGAAAGATTGGAGATGAATCGTGAGACGTAAGACGTAAGGCCCCGCTTCGCTGAAGCTACGCAGGGCAGGCGTGAGATGAAAGTCGTTAACCCCGAGCTTGTCGAGGGGTTGAACTTAGAATAACCCGGGATGGAATCCCGGGACCTTGAAAGATTAATAAATCACAACCCTGAGTTTATCGAGGGGTTGAACATGATAATTTGAAATTAGCGCATATTAATACTCTATGACGTGACTCTCAGAGAGATCCTGAATCCCGATGTTCACTGAACATCGTTTCAGGATGACTAAAAAGTGCTTTTAAATTCAACAATTCAACAGTTCAACAATGAATTGGATATATTATGAAAACCATCATTGAAGTTAAAAATCTATGTAAAAGTTACCTTTCGGGTAGCAAGCCCCTCAATGTGTTGGAAAATATTGATCTAAGCATTCAACAAGGTGATTTTATTTCTCTTATGGGACCCTCGGGTTCCGGAAAATCGACCTTATTGAATATTATGGGAACCATGGATACTCCCAATACAGGTGATATCTGGATCGCCGGTCAACAAGTTACCCATATGCCGGAAAATAAATTAGCGATGTTCCGTCTAAAACATATTGGTTTCGTTTTTCAATTCCATTATCTGTTACCTGAATTCTCTATTGAAGAAAATGTGGCAATGCCGCTGATGATCAGCGGTCAAAGCAGACAAGAGGCCATTGTTAATGCCAGAGAAATGCTTGATTATCTGGGTATGACGGAAAGAATGCATCACTTTCCCGCTGAAATTTCGGGTGGTGAAAAGCAGCGAGCCGTCATCGGCCGGGCATTGATTAATAAACCCGATATACTTTTAGCTGATGAGCCTACGGGTAACTTGGATAAAGAAACGGGAGCAAAGGTATTGGATCTGTTCAAAAAAATCCAAAAAGACATGAACCAAACTTTCTTTCTTGTGACGCATAACGACCAGATCGCAAAGATCGCAGAAATTAATTATCAACTTGATAGCGGTAAACTTATTAGAAAATAATTAAAGAATTAGTTCAAAGAATTATTGATCTTAGCAGACAAATTTATAAAAGCGCCGAAAATATTTTGATTTTGTCTCCATGTCAGTAAAAAACAAGGAACATACAGCCCGGAAAATCCTTATATTTCAATCACTATGATTATGAAAATGAAAATAGCAAAAATACTGACCATTCTTTTTATCATTCTGCCCATGGGGCTTATTGCAGGCTATGCGAGTTATGGGAATGATTATTTGAACCTTTTACGTGGACCCGGTGGAGAACTTTATGGTGCGGCTTATGGATTAATGCAGTATGGAAGTGAAAATACAATGCTAAATCCGGCACGATTGAGCGAAACATCCAATAAATCTCTTTACCTCTATCATTCAACCTGGTTTCGAAATGAAGTTTCGGCAAGTTCTGTAGCTTTTACATTTAATTATAAAGATCAACATATTGGTGTTATGGTGTCGCGTATTGGCATTTCAGATATTCCCGATTCAAGAAATGCTTTACTCGATTATGGTTTGGACGGGATCCCCGGTACAGGTGATACGGGCGAGGGCAATGGTCAACTGGACGAAAACGAGATCATTGATTATGATGGTGTCCTTTTTACAGGTATAGCCAACTATACAATTCATCTGGGGTTGCCGGTCTATCAAAAAGGGAATTTCAGTTTTGGCCTGAACCTGGGATTTTTATATACCAGTTTAATTGAAACCAATGGCTATGGACTGACATTTGATCTTCATGCGGAACATAAAGGTAAATATGTTCAATCATTGTATTCTCTTAAAAATCTTCCTTCAGCGATCATGGTTTTCAATAGCGGTAACGCGCAATATTATCCGCCGCAATTTAAAGGAGCATGGTTAGTTCCCTTTACTGTCGGAGATTTTAAATTTAAGCCGGGCATAAGCTCAGCTGTGTCGATCACTGAAAATTTAGATTATTATATGTTTTCCATTGGCTCTGTGTTGGCTTTTGATATTCAACCTTTGATCCAGATAGAATACAAAAACCTTGTGGCTGCCGGCATCTCTTATCGCTGGGGTGACGGTTTGCATGCCGGTATTGAATTCAATATGCCATTTCTGGATGTCTCTTATTCATTCAGACCGTCAATAAATGGTGATTTGGGAAGTTCACATTTAATTTCATTAAGAATATCAACGGATATATTCAAGTAAGAAGGGTAGGAGTTATTATGAAGCATTTTTTGACCATTAGCCTGGTGCTTTTATTATTGGTGGGTTGTGGAAATCGAGAGTTAAGTACAGAATCCAGTTATGACAATATCATTTCTTTTATTATGAAAAACCAGAAAAAAGAAAGTGTTGAATTATATGCCGCGTGTGAACAGATATTGCCTGAGATCATCGAAAAAGCTGAGCTTGAGGATTATCAAAAGGTTTCAAAAATATATAACAAAAATACGGATATATTTTCAAAAGCTATGACGTTTGGCTTTTTATCAAGCGTAAAAACAGAAAGTCCCATTCTAAAAGATTCAGTTTTCAATGCGGTTCAGAGAGCTGATAAAATGACTAAAACCGATGCTTTTCTTGCTTCAGCAAAAGAATACTACAAAGAACGTAATTTTTCCGAAGAAGAGTTGAATGATCGCATAACCGCATATCGTGCAATGGTGAGTGATGGATATGCCCAATTGCTGATCGAACGTCAGCAACTGACCGAGGCCCTCAATGTTTATGAAAATATTATTGCCGATTATCAGGATACGGAGATCCTGCTTAATTATGGTAAAGCGCTAAACAGTATGAATCGTTATGAAGCATCTCTGATTGCTTGTATTGAAGCTTTGAAAATGACACCGGGATCCTTGGATGCAAAAGCGGAAATTTTAAATACAGCAGAGTTGCTGGGATATTCAAAGGCCGAGGTCAATACGATGATCGATGAAACTGTTTTTGTCGGTAGAAATATTTTACGTCAGAACCTGCTTGCCGATCAATTGAACATCCCTATGCCTGAATTTGAAATTGAAGGTTTGGATTCAACGACGATCACACATGAAAAATTTCGGGATAAGATCCTTATTGTGAGCTTTTGGGCTACCTGGTGTCCGCCTTGCCGTAAGGAATTACCACATATGAACGAAGTATATCATCAATATATGGAAGATGATGAAGTAGAGATCATTGTCGTATCAACGGACAAAGATAAATTCCTTGTCCCGCCATTTATCAGTGAAACCGGATATGATTTTCCGGTATACTATGCCGACGGCTTGAACACAGCTTTTGGTGTTAAAGGTATTCCGACCTTGTTTGTTATTGATAAACAGGGATTGATTCGCTATAAAAAAGTCGGTTTCTCCGAAGGTGAAGAATTCGAAAAGATCATGTCCTGGTATATCGAAGAGATCAAAGCGGCTGAGAACAGTTGATTTAAATTAAATAAAAATATCTGATTAAATTTCATAATTATAATTTA
>JAIPIT010000006.1 GCA_021734505.1 Fidelibacterota bacterium
AGACGTACGAGTACTGTCATAAGTCACCCAATCGGCATCGGGTCGCTGGAAAAGGTGAGAAGAGGATTGTTGGGTTTCGGAAATAGCTTCCGTTGAGCCCTGAATATAAGATCCGATCGCACGGGCATCGATCTGCCATTTGTGATCGTTAAAGTATCGTCGAAGATCAAGACCGGCGGTATAGGCTTGTTTGTGGAGAAAATCAAGATGTTCATCATTCAGTCTCCTGTTTACGGCGGTCACGATCCCGCCAATCTGTCCGTTGCCGTTCTTAAGATCCTGCCGCAATGCGGCGACGGCATAATTGGTCAGAGGCTCAACGGCCTCGCGTGATTCGACACCGTTTCGGGAAACATCGGCATATTCTTTTTGGGTGACAGCTTCCACAACGCCGATATTCAATCCTTTTTCCGTCCGCCCGGTGATCTTGGCGGCGGCGATAATATCGGTGCCCTGAGGGACCTTTGCGTATTCATTGTCATCCAAATCGGGTTCATAATGAGGTGATCTTCCGATCCGGCGGGAGTGAAACAACTGTTCTTCACCGCCGTTCACATCGGTCGTAAAACTGGTAATATTGCTGCCCTCTATAAAGAAAGGCCGGCGTTCTCCAAAAAAGGTTTCAAAGGCGGAAAGGTTTACCGTCGCGGGATCTGCCTCAACCTGGCCAAAGTCCGGGTTAATGGTAAAATCCATAGTAAAATTATTGGTCAGTCCGATCTTTCCGTCAATACCGCCGTTGATCTTCATATCGCAACCATCCATATACGGGTTGCCTCCTTCGGCTTCATAGGTATTAAGCGAGCCGACAGCATAGGGCATAATATCAAATACCTTATGTGCTTTGATATCATGAAGCCCCTTTAGAATACCAAACTGATGTACAAAGCCCTGATCGGCGCGCTTATGTTCCATCCAGAAGCTTTCTTCGTTCATTCGCTGGACATCCCGCATCATGTCCAGTCCCCAGATCTGCTGGTCTTTATTAACAAAGCGCAATTGAGAAAGCGGGATACGGTACTCAGCAGTCCATCCCTTGTCATCAATATTTGTTTTGGCCCACCAGATGGCATTCCAGCTTTCATCATTAATTTCGCCATCTTTGGAAATGAACAAATCGCCCATTACTCCCGAAGCCGAGACAAAGAAACAATAGCAAGTGGATTTGTCATAATAGCTATCCAGGCACAGCGCAACGAATTCCGAATTCACCTCATCCCGTCTTGTCACCTGTCTGAATATTTTATCCGGTTCGGGATCGTAAGCTCTGATAGCGACATAGAGATTGTTGTTATCATAAGCAATGCCGAACTCCGTATCAAACGATGCAGCCCTGTCGTCATGCGGCTGGTGCATGCGGAAATTTCCCGTCATGGGAACGGTTTCCCAACAGGCATCGTCCAGCATACCGTCGATCACAGGAGGATTGTTTGTTCGGGATGTTGTGTACTCGCGAGGATTTTCTGCAAATAAAAGTGCAGTACACGCAAGTAACATGATGATCAGTTTGGGTTTAGATTTAGACATTCACACTCGCTAATGTTGTGCCACACAGCATTCAAGTGCATTTATATAAGAATAATATGCTTTTTGCGAAGATTCAAGGAAAAAATTAATGACGTGAAATGTAAGACCCCGACGAATGGAGGGGTATTATTAATTAAAACCCGGGGCAAAGCCCCGGGTATTGTATTATTTTAATTCTCAACCCTGACTTTATGGAAGGGTTGACCCATTTGAATAAAGAGCATATAAATATGGGACAACCCCTCGACAGGCTCAGGTTTGATTAAATTTTAGAATAAATAAACCCGGCATTTCATACCGGGCTAAAATGCATTTGACTCCTCCATACGTCGGAGTTATTGTTTGTTGATATTTTTCCTCATCTCGAAGTGCGGGATCTCGATCTCATAAAACACATCACTACTCAAGACATATCCAAGCTTTTTATAAAAAGGAACAGCTACTTCCCGGGCATGAAGGATGACCTCGGAATAACCAAGTTCAATAACGACTCGCTCAAATTCATTGACGATCGCCCTGCCGACTCCTTTGCTCTGATAGTCATTATCCACTGCCATCTGGCGCATTTGTACACGTTTATTATCAAGCGGTGTTATGATCGCAGTGCCGATCAGTGTGGACTCATCGTAAGACGAAATGTAAATGTCCTTTTCCGGAAAATCAAAGTCGCGGCAATCTTCATGACGACCAACGGCTTCGATCAGGATACGATTGCGCAAGATGATGCTCTCTTCATAGAGCGGTGAATCATGAGTGAAGGATTTGAAAGTGATGTTCATGACTTAAATATACAATAAAAACGTCAATAATCTATCCACAGATTACGCTGATTTTCGCAGATTATTTTTTAAAGATATTTATCTGTGCGAATCTGAGAAATCTGCGGATAGTAAAAAGGCGAGTCCGAAGACTCGCCTTTTTTTTGGAACGGGCGGATTAAGAACCCGCCTGTAATTATATGTTGTTTATTTAACTGTCACCGCTTCAACTGTTTCAACCACTTCCGCACAGGAATCACCCAGTTTCTTTTCCATGCGTTTGTGCTGGAAAGCGTCGAAGACGATAGGAATGAAATAAAGGGTCAGTAATGTGGAAGCAAAAAGTCCGCCGATAATGGCGCGGGCCATCGGGCCCCAGAGTTCGGCACCGGCACCCAGTTCAAGCGCCAGCGGGATCATCGACAAAATAGTCGTGAGCGCAGTCATCAGGATCGGACGCAAACGGGTTTGGCTACCCTGGAGTATAGCTTCCGTCACATGATGTTTGCCTTCGCGGATCAAACGGTTGATATAGTCGATAAGAACAATACCGTTGTTCACCACAATACCCACCAAGACCACAAGTCCGATCATGGAGGTCATATTCAGCGTTGTCCCCGTAAGAAAGAGCATAATGGACACGCCGATCAGCGCCAGCGGGATCGTGAATAGAATAATGAAAGGATCCAGCAAGGATTCGAATTGCGATGCCATCACCATGTAAACAAGAAGGATGGCGATAAGGATCGCAAGCATGAACGACGATGCCGTTTCCTGCATATCTTCGGCCGAACCGGTGATCTGTATGCGGAAATCAGATGGCATTGCCAATGTCTTGATCTCTTCATTGACATCAGCGGTAACCGAACCAAGGTCCCGGCCGGCAACGTTGGCATCCAGTGTAACCAAACGATTCTGGTCTTTTCTCAGGATCGATACGGGCGCTTCGGTCTTTGTGATCGATGCGATCGTGCTTAGCGGGATCTGCGAGCCGCTAGGCGTTTTAATAAAGATGCTTTTTAGGTCCTGCTCGGATTCGCGATATTCACGGTCGAGTTGAACATAAATATTATATTCCTCACCGTTCTCACGGTAGACGGATGCCGTTTGGCCCTTGACCGCTGTTTCAACGATCTGCGCCAACTGGGCAACATTCAGTCCCATCTTGCCGGCTTTTTCACGGTCGATCTCGATCGTGTATTCCGGTTGTGGGTCAGAGAAAGACAAGTTCAGATCCACAATGCCCGGGATGTTCTTGATCTTTCCTTTCAGTTCTTCTGCGATCTGTTCGCCGATGGCAAGATCATAACCGTAGACCTCAATGGTCATATCCGAACCGCCACCCATCATGCCACCGCTTGAGAAGGTTGCATTGACACCGGGGATAGCGTTAAGCTTTTTACGAAGTTCATTCTGGATCTCGAATTTACTGCGCGACCGTTTGTCCTTATCTACAAGTGATACCGAAACGCGCCCGCTATTTGACGTGCCGCCAAAAATAGTGGCGAAGCCGGTGCGACTGCCGAAGTTGACATTGACATTTTCCAATTCCGGAACAGATGTAGAGATCAGCGATTCGATCTGTTTAAAATATATGTTCGTTGTCGGAAGGGCTGTTCCAACCGGCAACTCTACATCAAAGTCGATCTCACTGTCATCGGTTTTGGGCATGAACTCGAAACCGACCTGACCCAGTAAAATAATGGAGGCAATGAATAAGGCAAAGATAGACAGGACAACCGTCTTCTTGTGCCCAAGCGACCATTTTAAGGATCTGCGGTAAGTACGACCCAGACCGTCAAAGAATTTGCCCATTCCGTTATCGAATTTTCTCATTCCCTTGGTTTTGTGCTCTTGCTGTTTTTTGGACAGAAGTTTGGAAGAGAGCAGAGGAACGAGGGTTAATGAAACAAGCAGTGAAACGGTCAATGATACAATGATCGTTAAAGCAAGGTCCTTGACCATCATGCCGGCCATACCCCCAACGAATAACATGGGAATAAAAATAGATAAGGTTGTCAGCGTAGAGGCCATCACAGCGGTTCCAACTTCCGAAGCACCCTTGTCGGCAGCAATACAGATAGGTTCATTTTCTTCGCGGTTCCGCCTGAAAATATTTTCAAGCACAACCACCGAGTTATCTACAAGCATGCCGATGGCGATCGCCAGTCCCGCCATGGAAATAATATTCAGAGTTACACCCAGCAGGTTCATGACAAAGAAAGTCACAACAATGGAAACCGGGACCGATACGGCGGTTGTGAGTGCTGAACTGAAACTGCGCAGGAAAATGAAGAGTACCAAGGCCGTTAGGAAAAATGCCAGGGTCGCTGTGGTTGCCAGATTGGTTGCCGATTCGGAAATGAACTCGGACTGGTCAAAGTGCACAAAGAGCTTGATGTCTTTACCCACTTCATTTTCGATCTTGGCCAAGGCTTCATTGGCGGCTTTACATACTTGTACCGTATTGGCATCGGATTGTTTTTGAATATTGATATTGATCGTGTTGGTTCCGTTATCACGAACAATGGCCGTAATATCTTTATAACCATCAACCACACGGGCGACGTTTTTCAAAAAGATCGGATCACCGTAATCGGAATAACCGACAATGGTATTCTTGATATCTTCAACGCTTTGGAATTCCGAATTGGTCACCACGGAAAATTCCAGGTTACCCTCTTCGATCAAACCACCCGGGATGGGAAGATTGGCATAGGTGAGCATGCTGACAACATTCAAAATGGAAATATTGTTCGCTGCCAGTTCGTAGGGATTGATATTGACCTGGATCTCCCGTTCAAGTCCACCGTTCACGGTAGCCGAAGCCACACCGTCAATTCGCTCAAGGCGCGGTTGGACCTGATCTTCAACCAAACGACGCAGTTCCGCATTACCCAGCTGGTCCGATGCGATCATCAGACGCATAATGGGCATCATGGAAGGGTCGAAGACCACGACCAGAGGATCGGAAGCGTCGGTGGGTAAATAGTCACGGACCATGTCAACGCGACGGCGGATATTGGTCTCCGCTTGATTCATGTCCGTGCCCCAGTCAAATTCCACCATGATCAGTGAGGATCCTTTGTTGGATGTTGAACTGATGTGCTTAATGCCTTCAACCGTACTTACCGAACTTTCAAGTGTTCTGGAGAGAGTGTTCTCAATATCTTCAGGACCCACGCCTTCATAGTTGGTGATCACGACCGCCATAGGAAATTCCATATCCGGATAAAGGTCCAATTTTAAATTGGACAAACCGAAGATACCGAACCCGATCGCGATCAGATAGACCATAAAAAAGGTAATGGGCCGCTTAATACTTAATGATGATAATTTCATATAATAAACCTCTTTGGGGATTATTCAACAATAGTGACCATTGTGGAATCGTTCAGATTATTTTGTCCCATGACAACGATCAGGTCTCCAAGATCCAAACCACCGGTAACTTCATATTTTGTTTTAGACTCAATGCCGATCTCTAAGGCTGTTTCCAGGGCGACACCATCGCGAACGATAAAACAGGAATAGGTCTCAACCACTTTATCGTCACGGAAATTTGCACCGTTCCCTTTTAGGACCGTTTGTTTGAATGTTGAGGCTTTGTCAATAGTTAAGGCATTTTCACGTTCATGTGTAACGATATTGACGCGTGCGAACATACCGGGTTTTAAACGACCGTCTTCATTGTCGGCGAGGATCTCGATCCTGGCTGTTCTTGTCATCGGATCGATCACGGGAGAAACGGTTTTTACCACGCCCTCAAACAATTCACCGGGATAGGTGTTCACGCTGATCTCGGTGCGTTGGCCTTCTGCCACATATGCCAGATCGTATTCCGTAACATTGATATCAATTTTAACAGTTTCGGTTTGATGGACGATCAAAAAAGGTTTTTGCGGTGTGGACATATCACCGATACGGTAAGCAAGATTTGATACAAATCCACTGATCGGTGCGGTGATGGTGGCATAACTTAATTGTGTGTCGGCCATATCCATCGCAGCTTTCGCTTGTTTTAACCCTGCTTCGGCAACGTCTTTTTGTGTGACGATCTGATCCCACTGACTATCGCTGATCGCTTTAGCGTCATAGAGTTTTTTCGTACGTTCATATTCAACTTTGACATTGGCAACCTGACTTTTTGCGCTAAGATAAGCGGCTTCTGCCTGTGCTTTAGCGGCACGAACCGTTGCGTCGCTGATCTTGGCAAGCACAGCACCTTTCTTTACGTAATCGCCGTTTTTAACAAAAATGTCCATGACCGAATCAGTTAATTTGGGATAAACGACAACCGAAGGGTCACCGCTGATATCGCCAAGATACTGAACTTTTTGGGCTATATATTCAGGGGATACCGTTTTAGTATAAACCGGGATTATAGTAAGGTCGTTGCCTTCTTTTTGCGCGAATACCGGCTGTAGAAGTTTTTCCACTTTTGAAAGATAACGACGGGCTTCGGTTTCACTGACATCCCCTTGCAGGTCATTTGTCAGCACTTTAATGTCATTCATGGTTTTTTTATAATCTATTTCAGCTGCCGGTTTAGCACCCGGAGCCCCGCAAGATATCAGCACAAAACTGATGATCATTAAAAAGGAAATTAATTTTACAGTATTTTTCATCTTGTTCTCCATTATTTAGTAAGCAAATTGTTTAATGATTTTTTTAAGTCTTCTACAGCAATATTATACTGGAAGACAGAAGAAATATAGTTGGATTTTGCACCAAGGTAACCGCCTTCGGCGCTCGTGAGTTCAAGCCGTGTTGCTGAACCGTTCTCATATAAGAGTTTTGAAAGTCGCAAAGCTTCTTCAGCTTGCTTGACCACATCTTCAGTGGCATAAATATTTGACTGCATTTCTTCTACTTTACGGTAAGCGGCGTCCACATCGGTGTAAACAAAATCTTCGATCTGTTCCATCTGGTATTGAGCTTCTTTCACACCAATATGGGCTTTTTGGATACTGGCTGCGTTTTTACCACCGGCAAAAAGAGGTAGCGAAACACCTAAATTGATATTTGATGAACGAAGATGATCCAGGTCGGCGAATACGTCATCATTGGCCTGCCACTGAACATTACCGCCCAGCTGAACTTTAGGCATTATTGAGCTCCAGGCGAGATTACGCTGATATTTGGCGATCTTTTGCTGTTCTTGAACCATTTTAAGTTCAAGGCGCTCGTTTTTTGTTAATTCCTGAAGGTCGGAAATCGTCATGCTCGCATAGGGATTGTCGATCTGTTCGAGTTTTCCAACAACAGAGATCGCATCCAAAGACGGATCATTGATGTATGTTTTCAGGTTTGCAAGCGCAGAGACCAATTGGTTCTTAAGAGACGCTAATTGCGGTTTGTAGGATTCGTAACGGACCTTGGTTTGAAGGACATCCAGTTGAGTGGCTTGTCCCACAGCTTGCCGTTGAAGCGCCAGTTGATAACTTTCTTGTGAAGAGCTCAAACCCACTTCGGTCGCTTCGATCATGGAATTCAGCATCTGTGATTGATAATAAAGCAAGCGGATAGTGTAGATCACTGTGTTGACCTGATCTTGCAGAGAGAGTTCCGAAAGATTGACCGCAACAGAGGACATTAATTGACCGTTAATGATCGCGCCACCGGTAAAGATCGGGTAAGAAAGTTGAATGCCCGTGACAGAGCTGAATTTTTTCCCCATTTGTATTTCCATGGCAGGAGTGGGGCCGTCACCGTCAAAGTCTACGACCATGACAGATAATTCCAGATTATCTTGCAATTGGTAGAATGACGAAACCGTGGGAAAGAAGTTTGCCAGTGTTTCACGACTGGATACTTTTGCCTTTTGAAGCGACGCTTCAGACATTTTGATCTGAAGGTTGTTTTTCAGTGCGAGCTTCTCAGCTTCTTCAAGTGAGATCTCACGTGCAGAAAGCGCAACGGTCAGGATCATTATGAGTGTTAAGATCTTTTTCATTTTTTCTCAAATCCTCCTTGGATCAGTTTCATGAGTTCATTGGTATGACATGCCAGATCTAGGTCTATATTGTTCATTTCTTTCATCTTTGGACCGGTTGAGTGGTGGATCATACCCATCAAAGCGGCACGTAAAAGATTTGGAGAAATGTCATCACGCAACTCATTGTTCCGGATGCCATCATCAAATATTTTTTGGACTGCATCTTGTTGTCTTATGAAGAAATCTTCAATGATCTCAACGCCGAAAGATGCATTGATCTCTTTGTTCATGATCTTTTTAAATAGAGTGAACAGGTGTGGGTTGACATCTGAAAAGTTGCACATTCTGTTGATCAGGGTTCTGATCTTGTTCCAGACGGTATCGTCAGAATTGGCAATAGCCTCCATTCCTTCCAGAATACGCTCTACAGAATGATTGATACAAGCTTTGAATATTTCTTCTTTGCCCGGGAAATGGTAATACAGAGCTGCTTTTGTGATACTAAGTTCATCGGCGATCTCCCTCATGGAAACACCTGCGTAACCGCGTTCCGCGAAGGTTCTGATGGCAACCTCGATGATCTTGTCATGTGTTGTTGTGTTTTCGGTCATATATTAGACTCCTTTAAAACTTACTAAACGGAAGGTAAGTAACAAAGTTCCCGAAGTCAAGAAAAAAACTTACCGAGCGGTAAGCGGCGCCGATGGCGCCGAAATATTAAAGATAAAAGGCAAAAGATTAAAGAAAGATTTAAGAATGCTCGCGGGTCATCCTGAACTTGCTCGTCATGGCGAATCCGCCAGTCCCGCAGGGACTCCTATGGAGCCGGCGGAGTAGCATGGATTCAGGATCGGAGTAATTGGAATTCTCGAATAATGAAATGATTTATATTACGTTTAATGTTCAACCCCTCCCATCTACGCCAAGGCTTCGATGCGCAGGCGGCAAACTCGGGGTTGATATGAAAAGTCGATAATATTATTATATTCTTGAACCCCTAACGGGGTTCTATTTTAAAGGGAAAGTACTAGCTATATTCTTCTTGAACCCTTGCAGGGTTCTATTCACTAAAAAAACATGCTTATGGATAAAAAGAAAAGGATCCCGCAGGGATCCAAGAAGAATATAGCCAAGAATCAAAAACCAAAACAACTCCGTAGGAGTTGAAGAAATTATACTTCGATTATTTAAATGTCTTCTCTTCAATGCTTTGTCGTGCTATAAAATGAGACCCCGGAAAAATTTCTATGATATTTTTCCGGGATGACAATATATATATTGTTAATCTGGAGACGCGATAAATCGCGTTTTTACATCTTATTCGGAAAGTTTTTTCTGAAAACTTTCCACAAATTTTGCAATGTGTTTTCCATCCATCAAGGCATGGTGTGCGTGCACAGCAAGAGGCATGGTCTTTTTACCGTTTTCTTCGGTCATTTTTCCGAAGGTCAGAATGGGAATACCTTCCGTGGTGGGAAGGTCTAGCGGATGTTTTACCGAGGTGAACGTGATCCAGGGCATAATGGAGTAGTAGATGGTTTCGGGACAATCTTTTGAGGTGTCAAGATCAGGATAAGCCCTTACCCGTTCGATCTCTTTTTCTGCGTTGATCAAAAATGTCTTAAAAGCGGTATTGTATTCCAGCATGGCATAACCCAGTTCACCGTCATCGCGCATGATGGTAGGGGAGCCGTTGACCGTATCGTAGATAACCGGTTTGCCATCTTTTATGCGACATCTGAATTCGGGGATCTCGTTGGCGGCTTGCAGTGATAAATAAAAATAATACAGGAAAAATGATACGCCCAATTCTTTTGCACGAACATATGCTTCCGTGCAGTCAATATGTGTTGTGATACCAAAATAGGGATCACTGTATTGAACGAAATGTTTGAAAGCCGAAGCGCGTGGCCAAGTTTTTAGATCGATAGACTGTTTCATGGTGTGAATTTACAGGGATTATTTAATTTATAAAAGAATTTAATAATAACCGCAGATATCATAGATAACACTTTTTAATTAAGATAGGTATGAACCACAGATGTCGCAGATGTCACAGATAATAGGTATTAATTATAAACAAATCGTTTGAATTGGAGTTTTTCAGCACCGAAATTTATTAATAAGGCTTTGTGAAGCCCCGATGCTTTTAAGTAATTTATTACCTGTGCTTCATCAATTTTGGATAGTTGCTTAACGGATTTTAATTCTGCAATTAGATTATTAAAGCATATAAAATCAGCTTTATAAAATGTTTTCAGTTTTTGATCTTTATAATAGATATTTAGTTTTTCTTCTCTTTCATGTGGAATTTGATTACTTAATAGTTCCAATTCAAAAGCTTCTTGATAGACCGGCTCAAGGAAACCCGGTCCAATTGCATTGTGAACCTCCATTGCCAAACCAATAATATTATAAGTATAGGGATCATTTTCTGATGAAGTGTGGTTTCGTTTTTTATACCATTCTTTGTTGCCGGAGTAAATATCTTTTAAACTTATATTTTCATCATCCATTAAACTGCCTTTATTATCTGTGCAATCAGTGTAATCTGTGGTTTTCTTTTATAAAATAATATTTTTGTTTATGGCGGGCAAATAACAATTTTACAAAGTGACGTGTGTCACAAGGTTCAAGAGAGAAGATTCAACTTTTTCCAATTCAAGTTCTTGTGTATTGGATGGGTGTGATCTCAGTACACCGGCATCTTTTAAACCGGAACCGGTCAACATTATGACAACAGATTCGTTCTCTTTGATCTTAGCATTAGCCCTGAGTTTTTTTATGGCATATAGACTTGTAGCCGTTGCGGGTTCTACAAGGAAGCCCGATTCAGCCAGCATTTTTTGAGAAATCAGGATCTCTTCCTCGCTAACGTCCTCTGCCAGCCAGCCGTGTTTATATGCTTTATCAATGATCTCATCACCACCCGGAGGGTTGCCGGTCGTAATGGCCTCTGCGATGGTATGAAAATTCGAAAAGGGAATAACATGCTGTTTGCCCTGCTTGATCGCGCTAACGATCGGACTGTTATTCTTGGCTTGGACAACGATCATTTTAGGAAGTTTATTGATAAATCCGGCCTGTTTAAGTTCAACAAATCCCTTGAAAACACCCCGGATGTGCCCACAGGCAGAAGTGGGTATTGCAATATAATCGGGAAGCTTTCCTTTGCTTTGTTCATATAGTTCAAACGCCTCCAATTTATAACCTTCTGTCCGGATGGGACCGTTCCCGGTCACGATCCGCAGTCCAAGCTTATTTGCCAATCCAAGGACATGACGTTTCATGGATGAATAATCGGTTGCGAGAACCTTAATTATATGAGCTCCATGAACGGAAATAGCCGCGATCTTCTCATCGGGAATAAAATGAGGGACAAATACAATGACCTTCAATCCCGCTTTTGCACCATAAGCCGCCATGGAATGGCCCATGTTGCCTGTTGAAATGGTTGCCACGACTTTTTCACCCATTTCTTTTGCCATGGCTATACATGTCAATGATCCGCGATCTTTAAAACTCCATGTTGGATTTTGAGTTTCATTTTTTAAATAGAGATCATCCAAACCGCAAAAATCACGGAGTTTTTGGTTGGCAAAAAGCAGGGGTGTATTACCTTCTCCGAGAGAAATGTTTGGATCGATATCCCGGAAGGGCATAAAATCGACAAAGCGTTCCCATATGTGAGAACCCTCTTTTATCTTGGCATTTTCAATTCCGTCGATCCGAACTTCCAGTGATTCACCGTTATCGGCGAATTCTTCAATGCGTTCGAAAGGGTAGGAGATATTACTTTGGGTTGATATGAGTGAAATCTTTTTTTGCAGCATATTAAAGTTTAGTCCCAAATTTATTTAAAACCATTACCATGAGATAATATAATACGATCATAACAAGTGTTGAAATAAATAAAGCCAGCCAAAAGTTCAAGTTTTTCTTTAGAAGGATCGGTAATAGTATAAAAAGAGAAAGGGAAGGTAAAACCAGCCAAAAAATATTTTTTGATAACAAGGCAATATTTTCAGTATTTTTGGTTTCTATATAGATCCAGATAAATGACAGAAAAGAAATCAATGGAATGGATGCCAACACACCACCAAGCAACGAACTTCTTTTTGATATTTCAGAAATAATAACGATTATGAAAGCGGTAAGAATTACTTTAACAACATAGTATAGCAAAATGACCTCCAAAAATTCAGTATAATAATCTAATGCGCTTATATGTTTTTTCCATGATAAATTTTGTTTTGGAATAGAGGAGAAACACAATTACAGACAAAATATTTTCATAAAAGAAACAATCTGTGTGAATCTGCGTCTGCCGGGCGGTATCCACCAGCTGGCGGAGTAGGCTGGAAATCTGCGGATAGAATTATCGAGGGTTTCTTCTTAAATTAAGGAAAGAATTTTATATTTTCAATTACTGAAAATTAGTTATGATGGTTGTCACTAATACACAAAAGACGATCCGCCCAGAAATTCCTGTATAATGGACGTGGGTGGTATCAGCTCAGTGCTAAAGGGTACGAACAACTCCATGAGGTGGCAAAGTCGCTCGGCTTCAACTTTAACGGGCGAATTGTCGGGAATGCCGGATAAGGTTTCGAGGAGGATTCCGGAGAAGACCGACCATTCATATTCCAATGCAGAGTTGAAATAAACGTCGGCATGCTCCTGATAAGGAAATATCCATTTGTCCTCACCGCAACGGACGGAGGGCCAACGTTTCAGGGTTTCTTCGGGAGAATGGCCTCTGAATTGAGAATCGCGATACATTCTGCGCAACAGACGCGTATCGGATGTTGAAACACGATTATACAAATTGAAATTCAATTGGGTCAGGGCAGAAATATAAATTCTCAACTTGGTTTTATCCGGGATGGGATTCGCCAGTTCCGGGTTCAATCCGTGGATGCCCTCCAAAATGAGGATCTCGTCGTCATGTAGAAAGGTTTCGTTTTGTTCATATTCTTTATTACCTGCCTTAAAAAGAAAGTGCGGCAGATGAACGCCTTTGCCATTCATCAGCTCGATCAAATGCCGGTTTAGCAATTCGTGATCGATCGCATCAAAATGTTCAAAATCGTAATCGCCGTTTTCATCCACAGGGGTATACTCGCGATCGGCAAAATAATCATCGAGTGAAATAAGTTTCGGCTTTAGTCCGTTTATGCGAAGCTGAAGAGACAAGCGCTTCATAAAGGTTGTTTTACCCGAAGCGGATGGTCCGGCAATAAACACAAAGCGCAACCCTTTTTCCCGGGTGATCACATCGGCGATCTCGGCAATCTTTTTTTCATGCAAAGCTTCATAAAGCTGGATCGCTTCCACTTCTTTTCCCTCAAGAGCACGCTCATTCAGATCGCTGACATGACGAATGTCCAGCATGTTTCCGCGCATTTCAGATTCGCGGATGATCTTAAATAAATTGGGCGAAGGAATAAATGGCGGGATCATGTCCGGTGATGTGCGTATCGGGAATCCAAGCACAAAGCCTTTTTCATAAGGTGTTATTTTGAACTGCTTGATATAGCCGGCCGAGGGAACCAATGCGGACACAAACCAATGCGGAAATCCGCATAGATCATAAATACGCAATTGATGTTTGGGTGAGTTTTTTAATACATTGAATCTCTTAAGCTCGATCTGTTCCAATTCGGCATGAGTGATCACGCGTTCCTCAAATTCATGATCGGATTGAACGTACTCAACCATTTTTGATTCGAGCAGATCGAGATAATTTTCAGGAAGTGTTTCAGGACTGACAGGCTCGCAGTAGAATCCCTTTCCCAGGGAATGTTCTACCGATATGCGTGTATCACGGAAGAGTCCTTCCGCCGCCATCAGCATAAGCGCGGTTGTACTAACGGCAAGACATTCTGAGCCGAGCGTATCATTGATATCATAAAAACAACAATGTGAAACGGTAGATGGAATTATATTATTTAAGCTCTGTAATTCAGTATCACAAGACATGCAGAGGATATGATCTGAATTATCAGGGAAATGTTCGCGGACAATATCTATTCCCCGAATATGATCGTTCTGCTCTATGGCGATTTGTTTGTTGTGGTATCTTATGATCATTGTGTTTATAATTCTACCTGCAGACTTCCAATCTTCTCCGCCGGCTGGCGGATTCGCCTCGGGGGAACGGATTTTCCCAGATTAATACTTTATAACACAATCTATGTTAATCTGCGTAATCCGTGGATGTCTTTATCTATTGTATTTCATTATTTACCAACGGACGTTGAGCTCCCGGTTAGCTTTCACTTCATCCAGTCGTTTGACGGGTGTTTCCTGCGGGGCGGATGTTACTATCCCGGGATTATTCTTACTTTCATCGGCGATTGCACGCATAATGCCAATAAAGTGATCCAGAGATTCTTTACTTTCCGTTTCGGTCGGCTCGATCATCAACGCTTCATGCACGATCAAAGGAAAATAGATCGTCGGAGCATGTACTCCGTAATCCAGCATCCGCTTGGCAATATCTAAAGTACGTACACCGTGTTCCTTTTGACGATCTCCCGAAAACACACATTCGTGCATGGTCGGAGATTGAAAAGGCAGATCGTAAACATCCTTCAGGGAAGCCCTGATATAATTCGCATTGATAATTGCATATTTGGAGACATCTTTTAAGCCTTTTTCACCTAACATGCGGATATAAACCCAAGTCCGAACGATCACGGAATAATTCCCCCAGAAGCCCATCATTTTACCGATGCTTTCGGATTGATCCCAATCGAGGAAATATGTATCGTTTTTTTTCTCAATGATCGGTACGGGTAAATAGGGAACTAATTTTTCAACCACACCGATAGGTCCGGAACCGGGACCGCCGCCACCGTGAGGCGTGGAGAAAGTTTTATGAAGATTTATGTGGGTGATGTCAAAATTCATAGCTTCTGTTTTAACAACACCAAGAAGCGCGTTCATGTTCGCACCGTCCATGTACATTAAACCATCAACGCTATGAACAAGTTCAGAGATCTCCAGAACGTTTTTCTCAAAGATGCCAAGAGTATTGGGATTGGTCAGCATAAAACCGGCAACATCATCACTCAGTTTGGCTTTAAGATCGTCAAGATCTACAAGACCCTCTTGGGTGGATTTTACAGTAACGGCATTGTATCCGCCCAAATGGACGGAAGAAGGATTGGTACCGTGAGCAGAGTCTGGAATTAGGACCGTGGTTTTATGATTACCTTTTGCCATATGATAAGCGCGCATGATCATCACGCCGCATAGTTCACCATGAGAGCCGGCTGCCGGCTGCAAGGTGAATCGTTTCATGCCGGTAATGGCACAGAGATATTGTTCAACATCGTGATAGATCTTTAAAGCGGATTGTATGGTGCTTTCTTCCTGGAAGGGATGAACTTCAGCCAGGCAGGGATTTCCCGCAACGGCGTCATTGATCTTGGGATTATATTTCATGGTACACGAACCCAATGGGTAGAAATCCTTATCAACATGATGATTCAAAGTTGAAAGATTTACAAAATGCCGAACCACTTCCGGTTCGCTGATCTCAGGTAATCCACATTCTTGGGAACGCAGGAGGTTTTTTGGAATATAATTTTCTATGGGACGTTCCGGAACATCACAAGACGGAAGCACGAGGCTTTGTTTGCCTTCGGCGGAGCGCTCGATCAATAACTTTCTTTCCATACGGTTCACATCCTTTTCTTTAACAATAGGCAAAAAGTTATTAAAATATTTTTCACTATCAAAATGCTTTCGTATTATATTAGTATAATTGGAGAACACTTAATGAAAAAAACGATCATTTTATTTTTACTGCTATCCGTGTCTGTAAGCCTTTTTTCCGTTCCGGCAAGTCCCGAACCTGCTGTGATCACCTATAAAGACGGGCGTTCCTTAACCGTTTATCTGCGTGGCGATGAAAGCCGTTTCTGGCATGAAACAAAAGACGGGCTTCGCGTTGAAAAAAACGCACAAGGTGTTTTTGAGTATGCCATGCCCCAAGTGTTGGGGAAAAGCACAAAATCGGGAGTTGTTGCTCACGATCAATATTTGAGAAATGATGAAGAAATTAATTTTATAAATTCAATTTCAAATGACGAGCAATTTCCGGTAACTGTTGCACAACCGGATATTCAGGTTAATCGAGTCTCAGCCCCGGGCCCTTCAAGTGACCCTTTTGAGCATACCGATTTCCCGACCTTGGGCACGAAGAAATTTTTACTTATTCTTGTTGAATTTGCGGATAATTCGTTTACTCACAGCGCGACTGATTTTGACAGCTTGATGAACGCCAAAAATTACACTTATAACAATGCAATTGGTTCTGTAAATGAATTTTATAAAGCGACATCATTTGATCGTTTCGATCCCCAATTTGATATTGTGGGACCCGTTAAATTATCCCAAAACATGGAATATTATGGCAACAACTCAACCGGCAATGTACAGCAATTTGTCTATGAAGCGATTATGTTGGCAGATGGGCGGGTAAATTATGCCGATTATGATAACGATAATGATGGCTATGTTGATAATATTTATCTTATTTATGCCGGTTACGGGGAATGCTTTGGGGGTGCTGATCCAAATACAATATGGCCGCATCGTTCAGCTCTTTACTCTTATCACCCCCAACTGGATGGGAAATATTTTTATGACTATTCCACATCAATGGAATTCTATGGTATAAGCGGTACAACGCGGACCTCAATCGGTGTGGTATGCCATGAGTTTGGACATGTCTGCGGTTTGCCGGATTATTATGATACGGATTATGAAGATAGTGGCGGTAATTGCGGCGGACTTGGTGGTTGGGATGCTATGGCCGGGGGATCCTGGAATTATTCCGGGCGCAGACCTCCCATATTCAATGCCTGGTCACGTATGTTCCTGAACTGGGCAGAACCGGTAGAGTTATCCAGTACAGAAGCCGTAACATTGAATCCGGCTTATATTGACAATGAAGTCCGCTATTTTATGTCTGCGACCAACGATGAGTTTTTCATGATGGAAAATCGCCAGCAAAGTGAATGGGATGCAGCTATCCCCGGTCACGGATTATTGATCTTTCATATTGACAAGAATTCAAACAGGTGGAATGATAATTCATTAAATTGCAGTCCTACACGCCAGGCTTTTGACCTTGAAGAAGCTGACGGTCAAGGGAACATATCAGATTCATATATCAACGCAGGGGATCCATTTCCGGGAACAAGCAGGAAAACCTCTTTTCTCGATATAGGTTCTCCCAATGCGGTAGATTGGAACGGAAACCCCAGCCGCAGTCCGATCCGCAGTATTGCGGAAACAGATGGGATCATTACATTTAACTTCGGTGATATGAATATTGATATGCCCGATAATGTTGTTATAACCGCTCAAAGTGAAGATTCTGTAACAGTCAGCTGGTCATTGAATGATGATGCGGATTCGGTTATGATACTTTGGTCTACCTCTTCGGGCATCGGTTATCCGGAAAGCTTACGCTCTTACGATCTTGGTGAAATGGTTTCAGGCGGTGAAGTCATATATAAAGGAATAGACACAGTTTTCTATCACACCGGTTTGGAATCGGGAACGATGCAGTATTATGCTATCTACTCTTTCGATGACAGTTCGTATACTTACTCGGATCAAGTCAGCGGTTCGGCAAAAACAGCATCTCCGCCATTTTATAAAACCGACTTCTCAGAGGGTTTACCTGCAGGTTGGGTGATCTTTGATCGTTATGGCAACGGTACATTTTCCATGGATAATCCGGAAAATAGGACAATCGTGTCTACAACGGCAGAGAATGGTTTTATGGTCATAGATTCCGAACATGCCGGCGATCTGATGATTGATGCCGAATTGATCACTCAATCCTATAATTTTTCTCTCAGTCGCTCGGTGGTTGTGAGTTTTGAACATCGTCTTGAGGTTACCAGCATTACACTTGCCCGCTTGCTTTTCACTGTTAATAACGGATTTACCTGGTATGAGGCTGCCCGATGGACACAGAATACAACCAATCCTTTGCATACTGTCATTGATCTAAGTGTAGATGTAGGCGGTTCTCGTGATGTAAAATTTAAATTTAATTATAAGGGCACCAATCAGAAATACTGGTGTATTGATGACTTTGAAATTTCCGCCGCTCAAGATACCGGACTTTCTGCAGGTTTCCATGCGGCAACGGTATCCGGATCAAAACCGTTGACTGTTCACTTTTTGAATACGTCTGTTTCGAAGCCGGATACAATTGAGACTTATATCTGGGAGCTTGGTGATGCGTCCGATTTCTCTTATGAAAAAGAGCCGGTTCACACCTATACAATGTCAGGCATATATTCTGTTTTTCTTTCTGTGCAAAAAAATGGACAGATCTCAAACTGTATTAAAAGCAATTACATTGAGGTTACCAACGATGCTCCGGTCGTGATCAACGAAGAAGATACATTGAACGTGCGTAAGAATATTGCCAACACTTATAACTTGAATCAGTTCTTTATGGATCCCAATGGCGATCCTTTAACGTATACCTGGTCCGGTAACTCGGCAAACCTTGATATTTCTTTACAAGATGATTCACTGATCGTGCTGACGCCCGGTTCGGAGTATCTTGGCACAGAAACCATTACTTTTGTGGCTAAAGATAATGAAAATGACAGTACCTCACATTCAATTGATATTTGGGTCAGCGAAACCGGTATCGAGGGTGCAATTCCAGGTGATTTCATGGTCAGCCAGAATTACCCGAATCCTTTTAATCCTACAACGGCAATCAGTTATCAACTGCCGGCTATCAGGAAGGTAGTACTAAATGTATATGATCTGAACGGACATAAGGTCAGAAGCCTGATAAATGGCATGCAGGACCCGGGTTATTATACGATCAATTTCCATGCCGGTGATCTGCCATCTGGAGTTTATATCTATAGATTGAATGCAGGGAGTGACGTGCGAACGATGAAGATGATCCTCATGAAGTAACTGGTGACTGGTAACTAGAGACCGGTAAAACTTAAATGTAGGGAACAGGCATGCCTGTTCCTTTTTTATATACGACAATAATTATTGTGTTGGAGTTCGGAGACGAAGAGACGTAAAACAAAAGGACGTATTGCAATACGCCACTACTATCATCTTTATCCTGTTATCCTGTCAGGAAAAAAATCCCGTCAATCAATGCCGATCGCATTTCGTAGTCGTTTGACCGTTTCAGAAGCAATGGTACGGGCCTTTTCGGCACCTTCTTTTAAAATAGCGTCAATATGGGAAGGATCTTCCATGAGCATGTCATATTTTTCTCTCATGGGTGTAAAATGGGCATCCATGATCTCGAACAGTTCCTGCTTCGCATGCCCCCAGCCCATTCCACCGGTCAGGTAACGCTCATGGGCAGATGCCTGTTCTTCTTCAGTGGCAAAGAGTTTGTACAGACTGAATATATGAGAGGTTTCAGGATTTTTGGGTTCTTCGATCTCCTGGGAGTTCGTGACGATCTTCATGACGATCTTGCGCAATTTTTTTGAAGGCAGGAACAAGGGAATAACATTGTCATAACTCTTGCTCATTTTACGTCCGTCTAGACCGACGATGACCTGGGTCGTTTCGCTGATGACCGGTTCGGGGACCGTCAGGAGATCTTTGCCGTAAATATGGTTCAAAGACTGAGCCACATCCGCCGCGATCTCAACATGCTGTTTTTGATCTTTCCCAACAGGGACAATATTGGTATTGAACAAGAGAATGTCCGCTGCCATCAGAACAGGATAAGTGAAAAGTCCCATATTAATACCGGCGTCCGGATCGTTTCCCGCTAAAGTGTTCTCCTGAACGGACGCCTTATAAGCGTGAGCTCTGTTCATAAGTCCCTTGGAGGTAAAAGCCATCAAAATGGTTGTCAGTTCGAATGTTTCAGGTACGTCCGATTGGCGGTAAAACATCATCGTGTCCGGATCCAAACCGCATGCCATCCATGTCGCGGCCAGCTTGCGGGTCAATTCTTTTAATAATGCGGCATCTTTTATTGTATTTACCGCATGATAATCAGCAATAAAATAACGGGCATCGTAGTTCTTTGCGAGTTCAATGGCCGGTTTGATCGCGCCAAAATAATTTCCAATATGAGGGATACCTGATGGCTTGATCCCTGTTAAACAAACTTTACGGCTCATGATCTTTCCTTTCCGATAAGTTTATCGATTGAATAGATGCCTTCCAACATGCGATCCAGTTTTTCTGAATAATGTGGTGCTTTAGTATCAAAACTGTTAAGCTTTACTTCGCCGGAAGAATGAATAAATTCAGGTGAACGCCGCATAATCGCGACATGAGTGATGTTCCCATTTTCATTTTGGAAAAAAGCCAGATCACCGGGTTTTGCATTTTTCATTTCTACGGGATATTTTTTCAATACTTTGATCTGTTGTGAAGCATCACGCGGAAGTTGTAAACCGGCAATAGTAAAGCACATTTGAGTAATACCGGAGCAGTCACAACCATTCTCGGTCTTACCACCCCAAAAATAAGAGCAACCCAATAATTTTCCTGCTGAACAGAGAATTATATCACGTGGATCTGTGACAGTTAAAGATTTTTGCTTGATATATCCTTTGGAACCATCCGGCATCAGGACTTCATAAATATCATCTTGTTTCTTTATGTAGGGGAAAGAAGCACCCATTGCAGCAACGGCCTTACGGGGGTTCTTCATATCAGAATTTTCATAAATGGAGAGAAAGGGTGTGTGGATCATGAGCTTTGGCAAAGTTGAGATCATTTTTTCGAATTCGTCTTTCAAGTCCAGAGTGGAAAAATTTTGCGTCCATGCTTCATAACCATCCGGGGTGCGTAATTGGATCCAATCGCCTTTTTTTTCAAGGACATCTACGATTTCCCACATAATTCCCTGTGTTACCAATTGGGAAGAAAAGCGGGCTTCTTCATACATGTTTGCGAAGGGAGTTTTAATGATCTTTTTCACTTTAGCTCCTTAGAATAAAATTAGGTATGCAAGGCCACCCAAGAGTCCCCCCGCAACCGTATTGGATAAATTAACAATATCGTTTGTGATCATACGGTTTCCCCTGACAAGAGGAATATTTACATTTTCACAATGATGTGTTTTTTCGGTTATCTTTTTACAGCTTGGGCATTGATATTGGGCCTGTATAGTTGCACCAAGAAAAGAATCAACTAGTGCGCCGATCAAACCGACCCCGCTAATAACCCAAACGGCTGTCCAGGACATTTGAATTTCAGTAAAGTATTGCAATGAAATTTTTCCGGCTAGTGCTATCAGAAATGATCCCAAAAATGCGCCTGTTGTGCCAATGATTGTCAAGCCACCCGAAGTTCCCTGCGGGACATATTTCCATGTTAAAATACTTACGGGCTTATGCGTACTGAAAGCGCCGATCTCCGTGCCCCAGGTATCTGCTGTTGCCGCGGCAATAGAACCCAGAAAGATCAAATACCAAAGGATCTCAAGATTTGGCCAGGTCGTTGACAGGAAATGCCAGCACATAGTAGCGATCATCGCCACGCCACCGTTGGCAAACACCTGAAAAATATCGCGTTTTCCCGTTTTTTCAAAAACCGTCTCTAATTTCTTTTTGTGCTTTTTCCCTAACTTAGTCAGTAATGTTGAGCAGATAAAAAAGACAATGACTGGAATCATCCATTCCGTGCCCCCTAATCCGAAAACAACCGTTCCAAGCAGCCAGGCGCCCATCGCACCCGAAAGACTCAGGGCTTTGGCTTTATAAGCAATATAGGCTATCGCAACTGTAATGCCCATCCAGAGCATGAGATGTAACTGGAATTCAGGCACGCCATTGTATAAGGCATCTAGAATTATACCTGCACCAATTGGAACCATGAGGTTATCGGTCCCTTTATGAGAGATCGTTTCTGCGCCAGCCGAAAAGATAGCCGCAAAAAACCCAAAAGTAAGCGCCGTGATCCATGAAATAGGATCACTAAAAATGCCGCGGAATATTTTCATACTGATGACTGCGACCACAAATGAAACTAAGAACATGGCGATAGTGCCCTGCAGTGATTTTTTTTCTGTTAAGATAGTAAAAAGCAGGGGTTTTTTTCTTGATTCACCGACCCAACTGGCTACCGGATCCCCAAAGGCCATGATCAGCATTGCTGTTTGTAGGATAGCCGGGTCTTTATGCCAAAACCAACAAACCAAAATAAAGAAAGAAATTGGAAAATAAACCGTTCCATATGATATGCGATCTGTCTCATGAATGCCTTTTAACAAATTCATTTTTATGGCAATAAAATTCATTATCGTAAAGATCAATGCCACTAAAAGAACCGGATATTGTGAATCGAAAATGAAGGGAGCGACACAGACAAGACAGCCAACTAAAATATGAACCAATCTGCGTGTTGTATGCGGGTGAACATTAAGTTTTTTTAATAGAAAGTCTGCGAGACCAAGTATACCCACAATACCTATCGTAAAGACAAAGAATAATCCCCAATCCGTACTTAAAATAAAATCCATCACGTACCCCGAATTATGTGAGAAATATTACGAGAAAATCATCTTACTTGCAAGGCGAAATACAGAAGACATGACATATGGTCCGAAAGACACAACATATAATAGAGAATGGAGAGAAAGAAGAAAAGTGAAAGAAGCGGAGGAGTATTGCAAACATTATAAATTTGTGTGCATAAAAAAACAGAAATTTGAATTTTATCCCCAACTTCCGACTTCCGACTTCCGACTCCCGACTTTCCGATATATTCCTTTGAATTGATGCAATTTCTCGATAAAATTAAAAATATGACAGGGAGATTTTCTAAATGGAAAAATCAATAATTATCGGACTAATTCAGAATATTGCAATTCTTTTATCTTTCACATTAATCTATGATTTTTTCTGGGCCAAAGATGAAAATATAAAAAAAATATCCGGGAAAGTAATAGCAGGATTACTTATTGGTTTTATAGCCATTATTGTCATGTATTTGCCATGGACATTAAAATCCGGTATTGTTTTTGATACCCGGTCAATACTATTATCCATTTCAGGGTTGTTCTTTGGGGCAATTCCAACCATTATCGCGATGTCAATTGCATCAATTTTTAGATTTTCTTTAGGCGGAGACGGCATGTGGATGGGAATAGCCGTGATCATGACTTCCGGTTTTATCGGTTTGACATGGCGCATATTTTTTCCACCAAGAAAGATCAAAAAACCTTATTATAATATCTTATTATTGGGACTTCTCGTCCATGCGGTCATGTTCCTTTGCACATTTTTGCTTCCTCACGACAGTATTCTCAGTACTATGAAATTCCTGATTTTACCACTGCTTTTTATTTATACTCCAGGTACAATGCTATTGGGAATGTTAATGTTAAAACGTTGGTCGGTCTGGCATCAGCAACGAGCTATGGAAAAAGAAGAATTACGCTATCGTACACTTTTTGAAAATGCCGGTGAAGCCATTTTAGTGTCAGAGGGAGGATATATTCGCTTTGCAAATAGGCGGCTTATGGATCTTCTTAACATTGGTTACGAGGAATTGCTATCAAAGAAATTCACTGCTTTTATTCATCCTGATGATCGTGAATTTGTTATGTCATATCATCTGAATCGCACACGAAACATTGATGTGCCAAATCGATATTCTTTCCGCGTAGTTACCGGATCGGGCGAGATCAGATGGGTAGATGTTAATTCAGTTCTCGTGGATTGGAATGATAAACCTGCCAGCTTAAGCTTTCTTAGCGATGTAACGGACAAACGAGAAGACGCGCGCCAATTGGTTATTGCAAAAAATAAAGCGGAAGAAAGTGATCGTCTTAAAACTATTTTTCTTACAAATATGAGTCATGAAGTCCGAACACCCATGAATGCAATTCTTGGTTTTTCCGATCTTCTGATTACCAGAGAATTAAATATGGAAAAACAAGAACATTATATAAATATGATTCAAACGGCAGGCAAACAGTTGTTAAGTATTATTAACGATATTGTAGATACCTCAAAATTGGAAGTGAATCAATTAAATATCAACAAGCAAGATTGTAAGTTATATGATATTTTCAATCACAGTGTTGAAGTTTTTTTAAATAATCCAATTTATCAAAATAAAAAGAATGTCAACCTAAAATTGAATTTTCCTAAAGACTACCAAAATATGATGGTTAATACGGATTATTATCGTATTCAACAGGTAATAAGTAATTTTCTAACTAATGCAATTAAATATACGGACAGCGGGACAATAAATTTAAGCTGTGAAATTAAAGAAAGCAAAGGACATGTTAATATAATAACTCGTGTAAAAGATTCCGGTATTGGAATTCCAGATGATAAAAAACATATTGTTTTTGAACGTTTTCGTCAGGTGGAAGAAAATCAATACAGAGAAGGTGCAGGTTTGGGGTTAAGTATCTCGAAAGGCATTGTTGACTTGATGGGTGGCGAGATCGGGTTTGAATCTAAAGTGGGTAAAGGCTCAATGTTTTATTTCAAACTTAAATTAGATAAAGTAAAGGGGCATGGTATGAAAATACAAACCGAACATACAGAAACACCAAATTTTGAGAATTTATATATAATAATCGCTGAAGACGATATGACATCTTACTATTTGTTCAAAGAGTATTTGAATGACACTAAAGCAAAAATAGCTCATGCTGCCGATGGGGAATTATTAATGCAAATGATGGAAGAAAAAGTACCCGATCTTCTCCTCTTGGATATCAACATGCCAAAGAAAGACGGCTATACCTGTCTAAAGGAAATTCAAGAGAAGTCTTATAAGACAAAGATCATTGCTCAAACAGCCTATGCTATGGAGAATGAAAAGGAACATTGTTTAAGTTCCGGTTGTGACGGGTATGTTTCTAAGCCCATTGATCCTGAAATACTTTTTCTTGAAATTAAACAAGTGCTGAACAATAAAAAATAATCGACAGGTCATAAAATGAAAAAAGAGATAATCTCGGTTGATTCCAAACAAACGGCGAAAGTGATCGCAATCACAACAGCTCTATTTTCCCTGATATTTACCCTTGTGGGATTGGCTATGATCATTTTTGGGATTGTTATGGATTCAGATGTAACAAAGTCCATGGGGTTGATCTATCTGCTCATGCCGCTATGGTATATCATTCTCGTTTATGTTTTTTCCCGTCTCCTGTATTGGGTCTATAACAAAGTAGCTGCGCGTTTTGGCGGTGTTGTGTTCGAACTTGAAGATAAAATGAACTAAAAATTGATATTGGAATGAAAAAACAACAAGAGATCATTTGGGCTGTGATCGGAGCAGGCAATGTCTGTGAAAAGAAAAGCATGCCTGCCATGAATTTGATACCTCACTCGCGAGTGAAAACCATAATGCGCCGAAATGAGGAAGCATGCAGGGATTTTGCTTCTCGTCATAATATTCCCAATTGGACAATTGACAGTAATAATATATTTAACGACTCCGAGATCAATGCGGTTTATATTTCCACTCCACCGGATACCCATGCTTTTTATACGCTCAAAGCGGCACGGGCAGGTAAGGCCGTATATGTTGAAAAACCTATGGCTCGGGACCATTATGAATGTCTGAGCATGCTTACTGCCTGTGAAAAATCAAGTGTTCCGCTTTTTGTTGCCTACTATCGCCGTGCTCTACCGCATTTTTTGCGAATAAAGGAACTTTTAGATCAAGGAAAATTAGGATCTGTTAAATCGGTACAAATTAACTTTAATCGCAGCCCGGGAATTGACGATGTCAAAAATCCAGAAAAAATATGGAGATTGCAACCGGGCATATCAGGGGGTGGATATTTTCATGATCTGGCTTCCCACCAACTAGACCTCATGGACTTTCTTCTTGGACCCATTATTAAAGCTGAAGGAAAAGCAAAAAACTTAGCAGGGCTTTACGAACCCGCGGATACCGTTTCAGCAGAATTTGCTTTTCAAAATGGCGTAAAGGGATCAGGTGTTTGGAATTTTGTGTCCCTGGAACAGGATGTAAAAGATGAGATTATTATTGCCGGAGATAGAGGCGAACTTCACTTTTCAACTTTCGCTCATGCCCGAATTGAAGGTGTCTTGACCGGCACGGGACTGATATCGGAAGAGATGCTACTACCGCAGCATATTCAGGAACCATTGATCAGAAAAATTGTGTCTGAATTGCGCGGTGAAGGGAAATGTCCAAGTACCGGAGAAAGTGCCGCCAGAACAAGCCGGGTAATGGATATAATCTGTTTTCATAAGAATTAAGTGAATTTCGAAGCATAAAGGAAATAAAAGATGATGGAAAAACTTCTAACATATAATCCCATATTATTAGCCTTGCTTGGAACTATATTTACCTGGTTCATGACTGCCGCCGGTTCTTTTATGGTCATATTCTTTAAGCAGATCAATCAAAAATTATTGAATTCCATGCTGGGCTTTGCGGCGGGAGTCATGATAGCAGCCTCATTTTGGTCGCTGTTGGCACCTGCCATTGATATGGCTGAAGCCAATGGGCAGAATCCATGGCTTGTAGCTGTTATCGGCTTCCTTTTGGGTGGAGCGAGTCTTTTGGGAATTGATAAATTGTTGCCCCACTTACATATGGGCTTACCAACCGAAAAAGCAGAGGGTATTAAAACATCCTGGGAACGCTCTATCCTTTTATTGCTGGCGATCACATTACACAATATTCCCGAAGGTCTTGCAGTGGGTGTCGCCTTTGGTGCCTTATCTCATAATCCCACTATTGGTGCATTAACCGGTGCGATCGCATTGGCCGTAGGTATTGGCTTGCAAAATTTCCCGGAAGGTGCGGCTGTATCCATCCCACTGCGGCGGGAGGGCATGTCAAGATGGAGAGCATTCAATTATGGACAATTATCAGGAGTTGTAGAACCCATTGCCGGAGTATTGGGAGCACTTTTGGTTCTAAAGGTTACATCTCTCCTTCCTTATGCACTGGCCTTTGCGGCCGGTGCAATGATCTTTGTGGTCGTGGAAGAATTAATTCCCGAGTCACAACGCGGAGATGAAACCGATTGGTCCACTATCGGCGCCATGTTAGGTTTTGCAACTATGATGTTGCTGGATGTCGCTTTGGGGTAAAGGAGAAAAAAATGTCTAAAAAAGAACATCACAACCGACCGGACCTTATAGGCGAACATAGCTTTGGTGATGCCGGACAGTTAATCTCATTTATTGTTTTTACGATCATATATATATTGGATGTTTTTATTCTTAAAATATCGACCTTCCCTAACGAAATCGTTCCATTATATGTCCGCATCCCTTTAGCTGTCATTGTTTTTGTGGTCTCAGCATATCTTGTTGTAAAAAGCATATCCATTATTTTTGGAGAAAAACGCGAAAAACCGGAAGTGGTTCGCAAAGAGATCTATGGCAGAATAAGGCACCCCATGTATGTTTCCGAAATACTTTTATACTTTGGTTTGCTTTGTTTAAATATTTCCCTTATAACTGTAGGAGTTTGGATACTGATCATTGTATTTCTCTACGCTATTTGTCGATACGAAGAAAAAATATTGATTGAATATTTTGGTAATGATTATATAGCTTACATGAAAGAAGTTCCCATGTGGATACCACGTTTAAGAAAGAAGAAAAATAATGCTTAAGATATCGATCATTTATGATAATACAACTTACCAAAAAAATCTGATAGCGGATTGGGGCTTTGCGGCCTATATCGAAACGGATGAAAAACATATTCTTTTTGATGCCGGTTCCGATGGCACTATTCTTTTGGAAAATATGAGAAAAATGGGGCTGGATCCCAAAAAAGTTGATACCGTATTTATTTCTCACCCTCATTTTGATCATACCGGCGGACTTGCCGCATTTTTGCATGAAAACCCCGATGTGGACGTTTATGTACCAGCATCGCTTCGCGGAGTAAGAAGAGCAAAAAAAGTCATTCATGTTGATGAAGCAATTGAACTGACGGATACGATATTTTCAACAGGTGAGTTACAGCAGATCGAACAATCCCTGATCATCAAAACGCCGCAAGATCTTGTGGTTCTTGCGGGATGTTCGCATCCCGGATTGGAAAACATCCTGAAAGTGGCACGTGAACTCGGCAATATCCATATGACTATTGGCGGATTTCATGGCTTCGATCAATTTGATGTATTAAAGGATGTCGATCTTGTTTGTCCGACACATTGCACCCAACATATTAAAAAGATCCATGACCTTTATCCCGAAAAATTTATTCAAGGTGGAGCCGGACGCCGAATAGAGATCCCCTATAAGGAAAATGAATGAAAACCTATCTCCAGTGTATTCCCTGTTTTGTAAAACAAGCCCTCAGGGCAGGTTATCTGTCCACCAACAATGAGCATGAGATCAAGGCATTAATGGATCGTATCGGATGCAGGATCAAAGATATTACCCTGGATCAAACACCACCGGAAATGGGATTGATCATTTATGACGAGATCCATAAGATCACGGGTATAGACGATCTTTACAAGAATGAAAAAAAAGCACACATCAAAGAAGCAAAGCGCTTATATCCCATGCTTAAGAAGAGATTGCAATCAGCCGATGATACGCTGTTGATGGCAGTGCGAATTGCAATTGCCGGTAATGTTATGGATCTTGGAATGGAGAAGAAATTCCATATAGAAAATGATCTTGAACATATTCTTGAAAGAGATTTTGCAATCTGTGATTTGATGGATTTTAGGGAAAAATTGGATCAAGCGGAACATATACTTTATCTTGGTGATAATGCCGGCGAATCTGTATTTGACAAGATCCTGATCGAGGCGATGGCAAAACCCGTGACCTATGTTGTGCGTGGCAGAGCCATTATCAATGATGTGACGGAAGAAGATGCCATTGATTCCGGACTGGATGAAGTTGCCGAGATCATTTCTTCCGGCTCACCGGCACCGGCTACGATATTAGATCTATGTAATGAGGATTTTTTAAAAAGATTTAAACAAGCGGATATGATCATCAGTAAAGGACAGGGTAATTATGAAGGTCTCTCCGAAACGGATCGTCCCGTATTTTTTCTTCTTAAAGCCAAATGCCCTGTGATAGCAGCTGATATTGGCGTAAAAGAAGATGATATCGTATTGCTATCGGTCCAAAAAACACCTATGGAGAAATAAGCTTATGAAAAAAACCAAAATTGGAATTATTATTTGTCACCGTTATCATTCTTGTGCCGGAGGAAAATGCTTTAGAGCCTTACGTGAACGCGAAGGTGCCTTTAAACGTTATTCCAAAGTAGAAGATGTGGAAATTGTGGGATATACTTCTTGTGGAGGATGCCCCGGAGGCAATGTTGAATATACACCCGAAGAAATGATCAAAAACGGAGCGGAGGTCATTCACCTTGCAACCGGACTGGTTGTGGGTTATCCGCCGTGTCCCCGGATCGATCAGTTTAAAAAATATATTGAAACGAGATATCATATTCCCGTTGTGATCGGCACGCACCCAATTCCCGAAAAATATCAATTGGTCCACGATGAATTGGGCACCTGGAAAAGCGATCATTGGCAAGAAATGCTGTCATCCCTTAAGGATCCCATAGAAATAAGAAAAGCATACGATTAAAAATTATGGCCTATCAATATTTATTTGGTCCGGTGCCCTCGCGGCGTTTAGGTATTTCGCTGGGTGTGGACCTTATTCCACACAAAGTATGTACACTGAATTGTGTCTATTGTGAATGCGGAGCAACCACGGATTTGACGATCAGTCGTCGGGAATATGTTCCTTATAAAGATGTTATAAAAGAATTAGATCACTATCTTAAGCATAATCCCGCCCCGGATTATATTACGTTTTCGGGTTCCGGAGAACCTACGCTAAATCTATATATTGGGGAAGTAATTGCTTATATTAAAGAAAACCATTCCAAAATTAAATTGGCTGTTCTGACAAATGGGACATTATTCTTTGACCAGGAAGTGCGCAGATCTTTATTAAAGGCGGATGTAGTTCTGCCCTCGCTTGATGCAGCGACACGAGAAGCCTTTTTGCGCTTGAATCGTCCTTACCGTGATTTGGATCATTTAAGTCATATTGAGAATTTGATAGCATTCCGTAAAGAATTCAAAGCTAAGATTTGGCTGGAGGTGTTTATTCTTCATGATTATAATGATGATATGGATAATTTACTTGCTCTTAAATCAGCTATCGAACGTATTGCACCCGACAGGATTCAATTGAACACGCTTGACAGACCGGGAGTATTAGAAGGGCTCCAGACTGTTTCAATGAATAAATTACTGGAAATAAAAAAGCTTTGGTCACTTCCTCAAACTGAGATTATTGCTGCGGTATTAGAACGTGAGAGGAAGGCATCGTTTCGGAAAGATATTGAAAACACCATTCTTGAAACTGTTTCCCGGCGACCGTGTACTTTAATGGATCTTTCGCAAATTCTAGATCTTCATGTAAACGAAATAAATAAATATTTATCAGTATTGGAAACTAAAAATAAAATTGAAACACTCAACATGCAACGAGGTGTTTTTTATCAAATGAAACGATCAAAGAATTATTAGTATCTTTGTGATGTGGATCATTAAAAAGACTATTTATTTGTGTAAAGATTGAAGTTTCTGTAATTTTGCACTAAATTACTTATCTAAAACAGGACAGTTAGATGATCGCCGTTATACAGCGCGTACACAGAGCAAATGTCACCATTGAGGGCCTTACAAGAGCTTGTATCAACACGGGTCTTGTTATTTTGCTTGGTGTTACTGCCGGTGATATGGAGGCAGATGCCGATTTTCTGGTCGATAAGATAGGCGGATTGCGCATTTTTCCGGATGAAAAAGGAAAAATGAATATTTCCTTAAAAGATAGTGGTGGCGCCGCTTTGATTATTTCACAATTCACACTGTGCGGGGATTGGCGAAAAGGTCGTCGTCCCAGTTTTACGGGAGCAGCAAAACCGGATGAAGGTGAGCGACTATACGATTACTTCTGTGATCATATGCGACTGGCCGAGATCCCTGTTGAAACCGGTAAGTTTGGAGCCATGATGGATGTGTCCCTTGTAAACGATGGGCCTGTTACGTTTGTATTGGACAGTAAACAAAAATGATCGATAAAGAGGAAAAAATGAAAAAGAAAATTCGTGTTGTTTTAGCAAAACCCGGACTGGACGGCCATGATCGCGGTGCAAAGGTTATCGCAAACGCTTTACGTGATGCCGGGATGGAAGTGATCTATCTTGGATTACGCCAAACCCCGGAAATGATCGTCAATGCCGCCATTCAAGAAGATGCGGATGTTATATCTCTGTCAATTCTGTCAGGCGCGCATATGACCATTTTCCCTAAAGTTCTGGAATTGTTAAAAAAGAACGAAATGAACGATGTCTTAGTGGTAGGCGGAGGTGTTATTCCGGAAGAAGATATGGATGAATTGAAGAAAATGGGAGTGGCGGAGCTTTTTGGACCGGGCACGCCAACCACAGAAACCGTAAATTATATAGAGAAGTGGTTCAAGGACAGTCCGCGTAACGCATAAAATTTCGGGGGCGAAATGGGGGCGACGAAAACGACTATGAAACAATGGCCGGTAGATGACCGGCCACGGGAAAAATGTATCCAGCAAGGTGCTGAAACCTTAAGTCATGCTGAGTTGCTGGCGATACTATTGCGATCCGGCACAAAGAAATTATCAGCTTTGGATATTGCAAAACAACTATTGGCTGAGAATGATGGTCTTTTGCAGATCGGTATGATGACAACAGGAGCTCTTTCAAAGTATCACGGAGTGGGTCCCGCAAAAGCGACCACACTGACGGCCGCCTTTCAATTGGGTGCACGTTTCCATGAAGTATTGCAAACGAACGAAACGCCGATCATCACAGGTCCGGAGAGTGTGGCAAATGCATATGGTGAACGCATGCGTCTTATGCAAAAGGAAGTTTGCAAAGTCATTCTGCTGAACCGGGCACATCGTGCTTATCGGGATATAAATATTTCCATCGGCAGTATCTCGGCATCCATCGTTCATCCGCGGGAGGTTTTTAAACCGGCAATCGATCATCTTGCTTCGGCGATCATCTTGATGCATAATCACCCAAGCGGAGAATTAAAAGCCAGTTGTCAGGATATTGAGATCACAAAGACCATTCATCAGGCAGGTGAGATATTGGATATTCCCCTCCTGGACCATATTATAATTGGTCATTCAGGTTATTTGAGTTTGCGTGAAGAAGGACATATGGAGTAGATCATGAAAAAAATAAATTATTATGAAGACAATCAATCTGTACTTGAACATCTTGAAAAGAGCGAAACAAATGTTGCCCTGGAAAAGGCAAAATTATTATTGAATAATTATCCCAAAGATGCCTTGGTCTTGTTTTCTATGGGATTATGTTATTATCAAAAAGAAGATATTTTTCATGCCATTGAAAGTTTCACACGGGCATTGCGATATGATCCAAGTTTCATTTCAGCGGCAGAAATGTTGCTGAAGCTGAACAAAGACAATTACTCGCTTGGAGAGTTAAAATACATTTACTCTTTGATCATCGCTTACAAAGATGGCACGGATGAAATGTATAATTTCATTCGGAAATTCGAAGACACAGCAATGAATTCAAATCTATCTATTCCAAATTTTGGACAAGATGCGCTGAAAACTGAAGGTTTGCCGGGTGTTGATGATAATGCGTATATTCAACATTTAATTACAGAAATGGACAAACCGGAGCGAAAAGAACAAACTGAAATCCCGAAGCGTAAAGAAATGTCCATTGTACCGGAACAGCAATTCATACCGCCGCCAAAGAAAAAGATACCCGTTCAAAACAATAAGAACGATCAAAGTATTCGATATGGGATCGAAACTTTTACCATGGCAAAACTCTATATTCGCCAGGGTTTATTTGAACAAGCCATGAGTATTTTGTTGAAATTACAGCAACGGGATCCCGAATCGGAATTAATCAATACCGAGATCAATCATGTAAAACAACTCATGCTGGATGAAAAAAAGGAATCATAATGAACAGTATACGCCTCAAACGTTTACGCGAAGTAATGAAAATAAACAATCTGGATGCGATGTTTATCAGCTTTTCATCCAATCTTCGCTATATCTCCGGTTATTCAGGATCCAACGGCATCTGTTATATAACGCTGGATGATGCTTGGTTTTTTACCGATTTTCGCTATAAAACACAAAGTGCCGCAGAAGTAAATAATATGAACATTGAGGTGCCTGTCGGGAAAGACCTTACACAAGCCATGAAAGAAAAGGGATGCGTTAAAAGCGGTGCTGTTATTGGTTTTGAGGGGGATCATCTTAGTTTTGAACAATATGATAAAATCAGATCGTTATTCCCGGATAATAAATTCATCAACAAAGCACTGCTGATGGAAGAGATCGCTTCGGTAAAAGAGGAAGTGGAAATTGAATATTTTCGCGAAGCGGCACGGATCACCGATGCGGCTTTTAAAGAATTAATAAAAGAGATCAAACCGGGTATCAGCGAAAAAATGCTTGATGCAAAACTATCTTATATCATGAAAAGTCTGGGAGCGGACAAGGACAGTTTCGACACCATTATTGCTTCTGGCGTCAATGGCTCGCGGCCCCATCATTCTCCTACAGAAAAACCACTTGAAAAGGGTGAATTGGTAACTATTGATTTTGGTGCTATGTATAAAGGGTATCACGGAGATGTAACGCGAACGGTCTGTCTCGGCAAGGCCGATGCCAAACAGCGGGAGATCTATGATATCGTTCTTCAAGCCCAACTGAAAGCGTTGGATGGTATTCGCCCCGGCGTAACGGGCAAAGCTGTGGATGCCATAGCCCGTGATTATATTTCATCCAAAGGATATGGTGACTATTTTGGTCACGGATTGGGTCATGGACTCAGTTTGGAGATCCACGCCGAACCGCGTTTGTCCCCAACATACGAAAAAGAATTATTGCTTAATCAAGTTGTTACTGTTGAGCCGGGTATCTATATCCCCGGATGGAGTGGCGTTCGAATCGAAGATGATGTTATCATTACGAAAACCGGTCATGAAAACCTCACAAAAGCAACAAAAGAACTGCTTGAACTGTAATTCTTATCATGCAAAAACAGCAAATAAAAAATATTATATTTGATCTCGGCAATATTCTGGTAGATGTGGATTATAAACGATTTACTGATGCCATGGACTGGGATTATGATAAGTTCATGAGTTTTTTCAACTCGGAATTTTTTAGAGAATTTGAGATAGGGAAGCATTCTGAGGAAATGTTCTTTGTTGAGTTGAACAAGCATATGCCGTTAAAAGAAGGTGATGAACAACGATATCGCGATAATATACATAAAACCTTTTCTCTTCGCCCGCGAACGTGGGCAAAAGTGCATTGGTTGAAAAAACATTATAAGATCATTCTTTTTTCCAATACTAATTCTTTGGATTATAATGCACTTGATAAAATCATTGATCTAAAACGCGTGATCAGATCTTCATATGTATCACACGCTCAAGGTTATATTAAACCGGATCCTCGTTCATATCAATGTTTGGTTGAACTTTTCAATATCGAACCAGCAGAAAGCCTTTTTGTCGATGATCTAAAAGAAAATATAGACGGTGCCAAAAAGGCCGGATGGAATGCGGAGTTGATTGATTCCGAAGCGAGATTATTTGAAGTGTTGGAGAAATACCAAATCAATTGATCCTCCTTCGCTTAAGCTTCGGAGGACAGGCAAAGGACAAATGATCTTTATGAAAAGATTACTCATTATTTTTATAGCATGTTGGGCTTTTGTTCAGGCACAACAATTAAATGGAACAGAGTATTTCCGTTATGCAATTCCTGAAGTTGCTAAAACCTGGGAAGGTTATGTCATTCTCGGTTCGGGAGCGGCAATAGCCGGTTTGGCGACTTTTGCAGATAAACCGGTTCGCGAATTTATGATAAAAAAAGCTTATTTACCTTCATGGCTGGATTATGTGGCAGATAAATATGTAGACCATTATTGGGCTTTTGGCGTTTCTGCACTCGGTGCAATTGGCAAAGGATATCAAACGGGAAATTATGCCGAACCGATCAGATATTGGGCGGCTTCCAATATAACGACAGTCGCTTTGACCTATGCTTTAAAGTATGGGGTCGGCAGAATGCGGCCGAACGAGAAAAACAATCATTCCTTCCCTTCGGGACACGCCAGTGTTGCCTTTACCACAGCGACCATGTATCAGATGTGGTACGGCTGGACAGCCGGTGTACCGGCTTATGCCATTGCGGTGCTGACAGCCTTTCAGCGCGTGGACGATAATCAGCATTGGTTCAGCGATGTGATCATGGGTGCAGCTATTGGGATCGCGGTTCCTTATATGTTCTACAAGGGTGAAGAAAGAGCAAAAATTGACCAAGGAATGTTCATGCCGCCGCTATCAATTTCTTTTCCTTTTAATTTTCCTGCCGGGAAATAATGAAAAATAACATCTCAAAAGATATGACCAATGCCCTAATGGTTTGGTTTGACAAGCATCACCGGGAAATGCCATGGCGCGGTTCGGATGATCCGTATCATATTTGGGTCAGTGAAATGATGCTCCAACAAACACAAGTTTCAACGGTCGAAAAATATTATTCCCAATGGATAGAGCGTTTTCCGGATGTATTCACCCTGGCGGAAGCAAAGCTTGAAGAAGTGCTGAAAGTTTGGGAAGGACTGGGATACTATACCCGTGCCCGGAATTTCCATAAAGGGGCAAAATATATTGCAGAGAACGCCGTCTCAAAAGAATTTCCTTTTCCTGATAATTACGATGATTGGTTAAGAGTTCCCGGTGTCGGGCCCTATACCGCAGCAGCAGTTTCAAGTATTGCATTTAAATATCCGGCAGGCGTGGTGGACGGTAATGTAAAACGCGTGATGGCACGATTGTTTTGCATTGATACCAATATTGCAGCACAAACATATCATCGCCAAATATTTAAAATCATAAATGAAGGATTTTATGATCATCATCCCGGATGGGTGAACCAGGCCTGGATGGAACTGGGGTCTTTACAATGTACACAGCGACCCGATTGCTCAACTTGTCCGTTAAAAGAACATTGTTGTGCTTTTAAAAAGGACAAAGTAAAAGATTTTCCTCTCAAGATAGAAAAAAAGAAAATACCAACCCGTTTTGGCGCGGCTTTTATCATTAAACAGGGTGAAAAGTTTCTCATGGTAAAGCGCCCGGATGAAGGATTCCTGGGAGGCTTGTGGGAATATCCCGGTTTCACCCTTAAGGAGCCGGAGCACTCATACCTTGAACGCTTTTGCCGAAAAAACAAGATCGAGATCATTAATGAACTTAAAGAACGCGCAAAACATACATATTCACACTTCCATCAGGAACTGACGATTTATAATGCCGAACTAAACGGTAAATGGGAGAACTCCGATTGGACGGAATATAAGCTTGTTGATGAAGTTGAAATGAACAAATTACCCAAATCAAAAATAACGATCAACATATCTAAGAGCGACCATCATTCATAATCCATAATTAACAAATCACTTGCCTATGAATACAAATACCTTTAATATCACAACGCGATGAATTTTAGCACACGTATACAACATCTGCAGGACCTGATCGGGTCCAGCGAACGTCTTCTCAGCGAAGCCATCCCCAAAGGACATATTGACTTGACATCCTCGGTGCCACCTTTTCCCGTACCGGGCGTTTTATTGAATGCTGCTCAGGAGATCATTCGATCGGAAAATTTAAATTATACGGAGACCTATGGCTTGCCCAAATTGCGTATGGCTTTAGCTGAAAGGCATGAGCTGAGTTGGGGCGCAGAAGGTGTAACGATCACTACGGGGACCACTGAAGCCTTGTTTTGTGTTTTGGCCTCGATACTGGATCCGGGTGATGAACTCTTGGTTCCCTCTCTAACACTGAGGGCCCACGAATCGGTCTCTTATTTTTTCTCCGGTACTGTCCGTGTATATCCGGTTTCCATGGATACACCTTATCCCATTAATGCAGAGGACTTGATCGGACTGATAACACCCCGTACAAAAGCCGTTTTACTCAATAATCCACTGATCGCAACGGGTCAGCTATTTGACATCAAAGAATTTGAGATATTATCTTCATATTGCGAAGAAAAAGGGATATTCATCCTCGTTGACGAATCTTTTTATGAGGTCCGTTATGCGGGATTCGAAGCCCGTTCGTATGCCGGTTATGCCGACCATGTGATCACTTTCTCAAGTATGACAAAATTATTCAGTATTAGCGGTTTGCGTATTGGCTGGTTATTTGCAAAACCCGAGATTACCGAAGCTGTAAACTCTGTACGCTATATCTCTTCTACATGCGCCAATACTTTCTCACAACGATTTGCTTTACGCATGGTCCAGGGATTAGGGAAAGAAACGAAAGAAAAGTTATTATCCATTTTGCAAAACAGACGAAAATTAATGCTGGAAACTTTACAACAGTACGGTTTTAAAAAATATGTTAGATCGCATGCGGGATACTTTGTTTTGGTGAATATTCAGCATGAACTAAAGAATGCTATGTCCGATATCGATTTCGTTCGCATCTTGAGAGAGCGACATGAGGTTATGGCAACCCCGGGTTCACATTTTGGACCGGCGGCAAATGGTTATATCAGGATTTCCTTTGCAACGGAAGAAACGGATATTCAACGCGGTATTGCAGCCATACGGGAATGTGTTGACGCACAGAATCTATAATTAAGAGAGTACGAGGATAGGCGGGTACGAAAGTGCGATATTCTCATCCTCAAAATTTCCAACGTCTATACGTCTAAATAAAATTACAGCTTTATCTCTTCGCCGAATATCTCTATATTTCTGTGCACGCAATTGTGAATAATAAAAACCGGGTTATATTAATGAAAAAAAATGTATTGATATTTGTGTTGATACTATACTGTATCGCCGTCCTTTCAGCGGCACCGACATTGAAATTTGCCGAATTGGGGGATGTAAAATTATTTAATGGCGAGGTTCTTGAAAATTGCCGTATGGGTTACCGTATTATGGGAGAACCCAACGCAGATGCTTCCAATTATGTGCTTTATCCAACCTGGCATGCAGGTACGTCGGAGCATATTTATGGATTGATCCACAAATATAATTTTGTGGATACGAGCAGTTATTGCATTATTTTAGTTGATGCTCTGGGGAATGGTGTTTCAAGTTCTCCGTCTAATTCACGAACACAAGGCGGTGAGAATTTTCCTGAAGTCCGAGTCATTGATATGGCGCGCTGTTTAAAAGGCGTCCTTGACAACATTGGAGTAGATCATTTACATGCTATTGTGGGCGGATCAATGGGATCTATGCAGGGCTTTGAGTTTATATGTGAATATCCCGATATGGCAGATAAAGCTGTTCTTTACGTTTCCTCACCTCGTAATTCCGCTTACGATATTCTTCGTCGTCTGGAAGCCTTAGAGATCATTGAAATGGGAAGAAAATATGATATTCCGGAGGAAGAATACATAAAAATCGTGAAGATCTCAGGCGGCATAAACGGAAAATCCCCGGAATTCTTTTCAAGGGAAATGTCTCATAAGGAAATACAGGATTATTTGGCTGGATATGAAAATTATACTCCGGGTATTTATCCCGCAGATAATTATTATTGCCAAACCAAGGCATTAATCACTCATGATATCAGCTGGAGAGATGATTATGATATGAAAAATACAGCCAAACGAATCAAGGCGGACGTGTTTATCATCGTAAATAAGCAAGACCACACTGTCTCTCCGTGGGAAGCACTGGATTTTGCGAAGATGATCAAAGCCAAGACACTGGTATTGAATAATAATCGCGGACATCTTGGGATATCTTATGAGATCGAACGAGTTCGCAAAGCCATGGACCGCTTCCTTAAAAAATAAAATGAACTTTATTAGATGTTGCACGTAGATACATATTAAACAAAAAGGATCGACCATGAATAAATTACAAATTAACGATCTTGCTCCCGCTTTTAAACTTGAAGATGCGGACGGTAGATCATTTACTTTAGAACAATTTCGCGGAAAACGCGTGGTGCTATATTTTTACCCCAAAGATGATACTCCCGGTTGTACGAAAGAAGCCTGTGCGTTCAGGGATGATTATAAAGATTACACCGATAACGATATCGTGATCATTGGGGTTTCTGCCGATAATGCAAAATCTCACAAAAAATTTGCCGAGAAATATGAGCTGCCTTTCATTCTTCTTTCCGATCCGGGAAGAGAAGTGCTTATCTCTTATAACGCATGGGGTGAAAAGAATTTATATGGGAAGATCACAATAGGACTGATCCGTAAGACTTTCCTTATTGATGAGGAAGGCAAGATCGTTAAGATCTATCCGAGGGTTCGTGTTGAAGGCCATTCGGAGGCGATCCTTAAAGAATTTGGAATAGAAAAATAAAGAAATATATACAATACGGAACAGGCATGCCTGTTCCGTATTTATTTTAATAATAATATTATTAACGGATCAATCACCCTCAAATTCGATCTGCTGTGTTATGAGCGCCACTTCTTTCTTGAACGATTCATCAGCTCTTGTGCGCTTTCCGATCTCGCGAACACCATACATAACCGTAGTATGATCCCGGCCGCCTAAGCGCAGTCCAATGGTCTTCAATGAGGCGTTGCACATTTCTCGGCAAAGATACATCATGACCTGGCGGGCCAAAGCTACTTCTTTTCGTCGTCCCTTGCCAATGATCTCATTTTCCGTAACCTTATAATATCGGGTTACTACTTTTTGGACGGTATCAATGGAAATAATTCGATCGCGTTTCACGCCTTTCATGTCCATAAGTACTGATTTTGCCAATCCCAGTGTAATATCAATGTGATTGAGAGACGAACGAGCTAGCATGGTCGTTACCGTTCCTTCAAGCTCCCGAATGTTGGAAGAAATATTTTGCGCGATAAACTCTATGACTTCATAAGGAATATCGAGATTCTCGATCATGGTCTTATGTTGCAGTATGGCAATACGGGATTCAAAATCAGGTGCCTGGACATCCACCATCAAACCTGAAAGAAAACGGGACACAAGTCGTTCTTCCAAGCCCTCTAGCTCCTTCGGAGGCCTATCCGAAGTAATAACAATTTGTTTATCTCGCTGGAGCAAATCGTTAAATATATGGAAGAATTGTTCCTGTGTCCCTTCTCTTGATTTTAAAAATTGCACGTCATCAACAAGCAGGATATCCGCCTGTTTGTATAATAAAGAGAAATCATTTTTTTTGTTATTCTGAATGGCATCAATAAAGTCACGCATAAATGTATCTATTGAAACATAAATGATCCGCGCATAAGGATTTCTGGCATATGCACGATTTCCGATAGCCTGTAATAGATGGGTTTTTCCCAATCCCGTACCGCCGTATATGAAAAGGGGATTATAAGACCGCCCCGGATTTTCAGAGACAGAAGAGGCGGCTACTTTGGCGAATTGATTGTGCGGACCTTCCACAAATTCTTCGAAAGTAAACCGGCTGTTGAATGTGGAATAAACATCCGGTTGAGGAGGCTTAGGCTGGACATTGGTCCGTGGCGCTGCAGGAACATCTTGTGTTAGTATATCGGCTGAGCCCGGCACACGAAGCGATTTTTCGGCTTGCGCCCGGGAGTTAATAATAAATTGTACTTTTCTATTAGCCGGAAAATGTCTGTCAATGATCGGGGATAAGGTATCCCAGTAGTTGAATTCAATAAACTCAATATGAAATTTATTCGGTGCCGCAAGAGTTAAAATATCATTCTCATTGGAGCAGAATTGCAAAGGGGAGAACCACGATGAGAAACTTTGCTGGTTTAATGAAGCTTCAAGATCCTTTAAACAGGCATCCCACTGTGTTTCCTCAAGAGTATTGGTCGTATCAAGTCTTATGTTATCCACATCCAAATCCATAGTTATCCACATTATATCAACACCTTTTACACACTCACAATACACATATTGATTATTAAAAAACAATATGTTACATCAATTATTATTTTGACAACGCAAAATAACAATAAGTAACTAAAGCGCTGATATTTCAATTATCCACATGTTATACACATTAAATGCATGGTTCAAAATAAGTTAATCTTAAGAAAAAAACAAGAAAAAAAGAGTGAAAAATAAAAGAATTTAATGGTAGGTATATCATTTAGCTTTGTTGTTAAAAAATTACAGAACAAAGTTAATAAGCCCATAGGGGGGTGTTTCTTTATATTGGGGGGTGATAATAATTTCCCGTCTTCGCTAAAGCTACGGAAACATGAATGATATGTAAGAATCAAAGATCCTCCTTCGCCAAGGCTACGGAGGCAAGTGTTATTTTTTTACGCTTTTATAATAGTAATTACCCGCCTTCGCTAAAGCTACGACGGGTATTATTTGAAAAATGAAACATTTTTCAAATAATAAAAAAACTTGCGGCTATTTGATGAACCCGTTTTACACGGTGGGTGCCTGCCGCTGGATTCAATCTTCCTTAACCCGCCGTAGCCTTGGCGAAGGTGGGAAGGCCTGATTTCCACCAACATTGAGCTGGGCTCCCTGTTAATCAATGTTGATTCAAAAAAATATATACCGCAAGTTTATTTCAATTATCATGATCAAATTAAGTTCAAATTACCCCAATGGCAATGTTTTTTCTTTTTAAAGACTAAAAATTTATGTAGTATTTCGGTGATATGAAGCACATATGTAAACTTAAAAAAGACAGCATTATCAGAGAAGATAAACGCTTTGATTACAAGGCGTTAAAAGAGCATGTAATTGAAAATTCACCTAACACTTTACCCCTGCTATGGGGAGAGGACGGACGGTGGATACCTGTTTATGCAATAGATGAGATTTCTGAAAATATATCTGAAATTGATGCACTTACATACCGGGATGACAGCTCATATGAAGACGTACTTTGGGATGTCATAAAGAGAGATAATGTGAATATTTTTGATATCGCCAGAGTGATTATCCTATTGGAAGAGTATGCTCCGGCTTACGATAAAAAACTTTGGGCAAGAAGATTGAAGATAGGTGTAGACCAGTGGGATAATATCAGCGCATTAAATGATTTCGACATTGAATGGACATCATTTTTTCTTCATAAAAACGTACCATTAAAAAGAGTATTACATTTTTCAGACCATGAAGTGCGCATACTGCTAAAATCCATACTTACTTTAAATCCGGGTATCAATGTTTTGGAATCTATTGCCGATTTATTAAGTGAGGTCGCGCATAGGGATAAAGTTACTAAAAAAACTATCTGGGAGAAATTAAAGATTCCCGCAATACTTGAAAACGCAGAATTACAATCAACGCTAAAACTTCAAAATATTAGAACAAAACTCTATGAAGTGCGTTTCCCGACAATCGCAAGATACCGTAAACACATGAATGAACTTTTGGACAATATACCAAAATCAGCCGGTATAGCTTTGCTTACCGATCAGGATTTTGAAACACCCGGTATGCGCCTTCAGGCGGATGTAAGATCCGGTGGAGATATCGAAAAATTACAATACTGGCTTGAAGAACAGAAAACTGATCTAGAAAAGATAATTGAAATTCAGAAAGGAAAGGATGGGGATGAGCAAGAACAATAAAAACTTCACGCTCGTGATCGGCGCTATAGCCGTTGGCGTTGCGGCTTTGCTTTGGAGTCTGGACGGCGTATTTATTCGTCCCCAATTTTATCATTTGCCGGCCGGACTGGTTGTATTTTTTGAACATGCTCTGGGTTTTCTTGTCTTAGTTCCCTTTATGTTTCGTGGTCGAAAAGAAATTCAACAACTCTCACCGGCGGGTTGGGGTTCACTAATTTGGGTTTCTCTTTGGGGTGGTTTGCTGGGCACGCTATTTATCACAAAGGCTTTCTTTGCAGCATTTGATCCGGAAGTTGAAACCACATTGGCGACCGTAGTTATCCTGCAAAAACTACAGCCTGTTTTCGCCCTCTTTCTGGCGCGTTTGATCCTGAAAGAAAAATTAAAAAAGGATTTTTACATTTGGGCAGGCCTGGCTATTGTAGCCGCATATTTTATGGCGTTCTCCCAACATGGTATGCAGCTTAAAGATATTCGTTTGATCGATCCTGCCGCGATCTATGCTTTATTGGCAGCCTTTGCTTTTGGTTCGTCCACTGTTTTTGGTAAGCGTATTACAAATGAAGTAAAATTTGAGACAGCAACCGCTTTGCGTTTTGGAACAACGACCGTTATGGCTCTTATCTTTATTCTGATCGCAAAGCAAGTAACGATTATTTCTGAAATGCAACCGCTTCACTGGAAGTTATTGGTTCTTATCGTCTTCTCCAGTGGCGCTCTTTCTATGTTTATCTATTATTTTGGATTAAAGCGTATTCCGGCATCCGTGGCAACTATCTTTGAATTGGTTTGGCCGCTTTCTGCAGTCGCTTTAGATTTTATTATCAATAAAAACACCTTAAATGGCATACAATATATAGCGTCCGCAGCGCTGTTACTGTCATTTTTTATGATCGTTCGTCGTAAAACAGTTAAAGAAAAAGCTATTAAAAGTGGAGAATAAAGTGAGTATTTATAAAGAAGAACGACCCTGGGGAAAATTTGAAGTCCTCTTGGATAGTGAAGCATGTAAAGTTAAAAAGATCACCGTTAATCCGGGGGGGCGTTTATCATTGCAATCTCACAAAAGACGCAGCGAACACTGGATCGTGACCGAAGGAAGTCTACGGATCACCATAGGTGAGAAAACGGCAGATTACGCCGTCGCCGAACATGTGTTCATTCCCCAGGAAGCCAGGCATCGCATGGAAAATACGGGTGATAAACCATCAGCTCTGATCGAAGTCCAATGCGGTGATTATTTTGGCGAAGACGATATCACTCGTTTTGAAGATGATTACAACCGGATCTGAAAATGAAACTGTCCCGCATTAAAAAAATGAATACCATTGATTTCTATACCGCTGATGGCGATTCAAAGTTGGACTTACCCTATGCAAAAAATATTTCTGCGGGTTTTCCTTCACCTGCCGACGATTATATGGATATGAGTCTTGATCTTAATAAAGAGCTTATTAAAAATCCCAATGCGACTTTTTATGGTCGTGTAAAAGGCAATTCCATGCAGGATGTGGGGATATTTAACGGCGATGTCCTGGTGATCGATCGTTCGCTTGATCCCGTGAATGATGCCATTGCCGTCTGTTTTATTGACGGAGACTTCACTGTCAAACGTGTGCATGTGGAAGGGAAGACCTGCTTCCTTATCCCGGAGAATGATGACTACGAACCCATACCTGTCGGCGAGGACAATAACTTCATGATCTGGGGTATCGTTACCTATGTGATCAAGAAGATGAAACCATGATCGCTCTTGTTGATTGTAATAATTTTTACGCATCTTGTGAACGTGTATTTTCCCCCGGTCTGAACGGGAAACCCATTGTTGTATTATCCAATAATGACGGCTGTGTGATCGCCCGATCAAATGAAGCCAAAGCTCTGGGTATTCCCATGGGCGCCCCTGTTTTTAAATATAAACAGCTGATAGAAGCAGAGAAAGTAAATGTCTTCTCAACAAATTTTACCCTGTACGGTGATCTGAGCCAAAGGGTTATGAATATTTTGAGTGAATATTCCCGGGATATTGAGGTGTACTCGATCGATGAAGCTTTTCTTGAATTTGAGAATGGCAGCGATCTTGCCATGCTTGAACAGGCAGTTGAAATACGCCGGATCGTACAAAAACATATTGGCATTCCCGTAAGTATTGGTGTGGCACCGACGAAAACCCTGGCAAAGATCGCGACTCATCTCGCGAAAAAAGATCCTGAAAAACAGGGTTGTTGTGTGCTATCCGATAAAAAGAAGATCGAACAAGTCCTCCAGACATTTCCGGTCGGTGAAATATGGGGCATCGGACGAAGGACAACAAAGAAGCTTGCCATGATGGGTGTTGAAAGCGCCGCTGATCTGATGGCACTACAAGATGAACTTATCCTGAGAGAATTGACCGTTGTCGGACTGCGTATCAAAAAAGAATTGATGGGTGAACCATCGGTGATCTTTGAATCAACAGCAAAACCCAAGAAAGCTATTTGTACTGCCCGATCCTTTGGAGAAATGATCAGGGATTACGAATATCTTGAACAAGCGATCGTTTCGCATTGTGTCACCTGCGCCGTTAAACTACGCAAACAGCATTCCTTTGCCTCATCCATGATGGTGTTTGTTCATACGAATTCTTTTCGTAAAGACCTTCCTCAATACAAGCGGAATATCGTCATGGAATTTCCGGCGACCCAAAATACCATTGCCTTGGTCCGGCAAGCCAAAGAAGCACTTCGCAAGATATATAAGCCCGGATATGATTATAAAAAAGCCGGTGTGATCCTCATGGATTTCCAACAACAGAATGCCCTTCAGGAAGATCTCTTTACGGTCAATACATTGGATGATAAAGACAACAGACTTGTTGAAGCGTTGGATCTGATCAATGATAAATACGGTCGCAACACCTTAAGGATCGCCGATCAGGGCCTGCACGACAAGCATGCTATGCGTCAAAATCAGAGGTCGAAGTCGTATACGACGAGATGGGATGAGATCCTTGAAGTAAAGATCCAAGAGACAAAATCCAAGAAACAAGAGCATGAGACGTAAGACCGAAGCATTGGAACGAGAATGGATATATTCATAAAAAAGAGATTGATAATATTTTACTTCAATAACACCACTTTCTGAGTTTTAAAGAAATCATCAGCTTGTATACTGACAATATAAATCCCCGAAGTGACATTGCGTGCATCCCAGTTAAAGTAATGAGCGCCGGCTCCAATATAACCGTTATGCAGTTGCGTTACCTGTTGTCCCAATAAGTTATAGATATTGACTGCCAGTTCACAATCAGCGTTAACTTTGCAGCTAATTTTTGTTATTGGATTAAAGGGATTCGGATAAGCCTTTCTAACTATAAACCCTTCTTCGGTCAGGACATTCGGTATCGTGATCGTTTTTTTAAGATTTTCGTGGCGGGTTACACCGTTTGCATAATCAATATCAGCCAGAACATAAGTGTAAGCTTTCCCCGGGATCACAGCATTGTCCAAGTAGACATATTCATTTGTTCCTGATGTGGTACCGGCTCCCTCTATTCTTGCGATGAGCTCATTATTTCTATAGACGAGGAAAGCCGCGTTGTTCGTTTCGCTTCCGGTTATCCATTTCAACTCAATATTACCCCCTTTTTGAAGGGCTGTAAATTCACTCAAAGTAATCGGCAAAGGCACCTCTGCCGTGCTGCCCGTCAGCCAGGTCATTGATTTGCTGATCAGCGAATCACGATCTGCATCATCGGTCAGATCCCAGAAATTCGGGGTCATAAAGATAGTGCGATAGGCACCATCCCTGCGCTTGACGCCGACGCAATTCCCCGTACCATCTTCGGTCAGAATAGTATAATTGCTGTCTGATGTGGTTGCGTTGATATCATAAAGTGCTTTATCCGACGAAATGGAAAGAGAAAGTCCATTTGTAACGGGGTCCTGGGATACACCGCTGATACCATCTCCGCTGTGGGAGAAACTTGAGCTGATGGTTCCGGCAAACAAGTCCCGCGCAAAAGGTGAATTACCCGCATTACCGAGAGAAGAAATACCCATCGCCATAACATTATTACGTTCGGATGCGGAACCGCTGCTTAGAAAGGTTCTGATCTTGCCCGTATCAAGATAAGTTGAATAATTACTTCCTGTGAACAAAAGCAGATTGTTATAGTTATCCAATTGCGCTCCGGTGGGAAAGGCGTTATTATCATCATCATAATGATCGTATTGAATGCCCAAATCGTCAAGACAGGACAAGATGGCTTCCTGCTTTGTGATGATCAGGGTGTTCCGGTAGGGCATACTGGTCAAGGTATCAGAGGCTGATGTAAGAGAACTGCTGCTTGCCTTGACCCGGAATTGTTCTCCGGCTGTTGGATAAGTCAAATTCATCCATATTCCCAATCCACCTGAAAATGTTTTAGTAAGACCTACTGTAGAGGCAAGCGATGAAGATGCAGGGCTTGTTCCGTCCAGTTGAACGGCAGATAATGTCACAGATTCAGTAAAATTTGATGCTGTTTCACCCTGATTGTTCATGGCGTAGATCGCAATGAACATACCGTTCCCAAGTGATTGACCGGCGAAGTCACTACCAAGGTAATAAAAATCAAAATGACTGTACAATTCATTCATGTATAAGGTATCCGATACGATGCTTGAAGAAGTTCGATCCATCTGAGACCCACTTGATGCGACAAGTACATCGTTCAATCCGTTGATCTTGAATTGCAGTTTCTTTTCATTCACGCCACTGATCTCATCTTTTAGAACACCTCGCAGAGTAAAGTTCAAAGAATCATTGCTCGGGACACTTTTCCAGGTGGCATCTTTTGTGCCGGCAAATACTTTGGAAGCATAAGTGGTACAAGCGGTCGTGCTGCCATCGGAACAATCGACTTGCAGGGTTCCGAAAATATCATTGAAACAGATATCGGTATCCATCGCCGGACCTTTTTGAAAAATGATCTGCTCAATATTGGTTGCGAGTCCATCTCCGGCAAGATCCTTGATAGAAAACTCCAATATATCCAAAGTGTCTGTAGAATTGGTGGTCACGGTATCGCTTGCAACGCCTGCAGCCAGGCTTGTGCAAACGGAGGTGATATCATTTGATACACTTGCGCGCAACTCGTAGTCATCGGTGCTGGCAACGATCACACTGTCGTCAGGGTTGACGTATACGATATTCACCGTGCTTCGTTTCAGGTCCAAGGCAATCTTTCTTTCAACATAAGCGCTGCTCCGGTCATAAGGTACGGAACCGACATTTTCGGGGCTTGACCATGAACCGCTTATATTGTTAACATAGTAAAGTGATGTACCGCTTTTATAAACAATGTGGGCTTTGCCGTTCTCATCAATAACAACATCCGGAAAATAACCGCTTGCTCCAATATGGGAAGGAGCGCTCCAGGATCCCGATGTGTTGTTCATATAATAGGTCCCCGTATCGGTATAAAAAGCAAGGTGCAAATTCCCATTTTGGTCTGAAAAAATCGAAGGATGTCCACCATCGGCCAGACTGTCCGGAGCAGACCAGCTTGTTCCATTATATTTGGAAAACCAAAGATAGTCATGAGTTCCAAGAAAATAAAGCGTATCATTGGGGCCTATCGTTGTAGCATAAAACTGTGTTGAGACGGTATTTGCAATTCGGTTGCCGGGATCAAGTGTCTGATAATAAATATAGGAACCGGAGTTGTCCTCTTGGCCAAATACATGCAGATCATTCTCACTGTCTATTTGAACGGCACAGGCATGATAATGGCCGTCACCCATGCCCGCACTTTTTGTCCATGTCGCAGATATTCGTTCAATGTTATCGTAGGTGTAAATATTGTGACCGCTATATGGATTAAAGAATCGTGCGGCGATGGCTGTAAAACCGTATTCATTAACAGCCACGGTGGGGATATAAAACGACTCACTGGATCCCGAACAATGTGCAATGCGAACCTGTTCGCCCCAGCTTCCGCTTTGGTTCGTTGCATAGTAGAGATCCACGTCATTGATAACACTCGCAACATGCAGATATCCCATGGGGTCGGATGTGATCACAGGGCGGTCAGGAGAAGTTCCATAACCAACAGCCGTACGAGTCCATGTGGCAGCAGATAAAAGGAGGATACTTTGAAAGAAAATATACAGGAACTTGATCCGTTTCATGGGGTCGTCTCCTGGGATGATTTAATATTTATTAATGTAAATATAAGAGATAAGTGGTTGATTTACAAGAAAACGTAAGACGTGAGATGTAAGAAGTAAGAAGTAAGAGAGGGGAGGAGAAGTGGATGTACCTTCTAAACATGGGTAACACTTTACCTTCAAAACATAGGTAACACTTTTTGGTTAAAAGTTCCATTAAAAAGATCAGATATTTTCATAGTTGACTCCAATTTGCATTGCTCTGTTATCAGGTAAAAATTGTTTA
>JAIPIT010000071.1 GCA_021734505.1 Fidelibacterota bacterium
CCTTCATCGGTATTGAATATCTCTTCAAGACGTTCAACATCGTCACCGTCAACCTTAACGATCTTGCCGTCCTTGAAGGTCAATTTAATTTTTTCAAATACCGTTCCCTGATAAAGTGTGGGTGTATTATATTCTATGACACCATTGGCCGAATCTCTGACAGGTGCCGTAAAAACCTCGCCATCGGGTATGTTTCGTAAACCACAGGATTGAATAACGGGAATGTCTTTAACTGAAAAACGCAGGTCCGTTTCACCGGGTCCTTTTATGTGAACTTTATCCGTTTTGGCTTCAAGTACCATCAATACCTTTTGCGCTTCAGCCATCTTGGGATAATCCAAGGTACAAACATTAAAATAAAATTCCTCAAATTCTTCCGTACTCATGCCGGCCTGTTGTGCCATGGAAGGTGATGGCCAGCGAAGAATGACCCATTTCGTATCGGGTACGCGAATACGGGAATGAACAGGCTGGCTCCAGAGTGTTTGATAGCGTTTAATGTCATCAGCCGGCACATCGGAGAGTTCGGTAATGTTCTTTGATCCCCGCACACCGATATAGGCCTGCATATTTTTCATACGATAAGCTTCATACTCACCGCTGAAGGTGATCTGTTCATCCGTTCCGTTCAAAAACAATTCTCGTTGGATTGAATTGTTCTTAATGCTGACAAATGGATTTCCTTCGCGTTGACGAACCGCACGGATCAATTGCTTTACAAAGGTGTCCGGTATATCAAAAGCTTCGATCAAAACATTTTCGCCTTTTTGAACATCGCAGGAATAATTTACCAATAATTCTGCCAGTTTCTTTTCTCTGAGATCAAACATCACAATTCTCCTTTATCAAAATTTTTATTTCATTTTCATTATACACTTTAATAGCATGGTTTTCAAATATTTTTACCGTTTGCCCCTGTCCCGGGATCAATTTTCCGCTAAAGGAGCCATCATAGATCATTTCATTTCCGCAAGACGGTGAATTCGCTTTTAACAAGGCGATCCTACATTGGGATATTTTCGCTATTTTCAACGCTTCATTTGCCCCGCGAATGAATTCGCAACTTACATCCACCCCATCCTGCTTGAAAACTTTTCCATTATGCTGGATCTCTGCAGATAAGCGTGGTGTGGAAAGACCGCCCAATTGTTCGGGACAAGCGGGAATCAAAATAAAGTGCTTACTCAATATATCCAGAATTTTCTCGCTTAGGGCATTATCTTTCCCGTCATAGCGGCAGGAAATCGAGAGTAAGCAAGCTGAGATCAATAAGTTTTTTTTCATATTATTATCAATGGTTCTTTACCAATAAATACTGCGATCGAGGCGGCATTTCGATCTTTGCGCTATTTAGCTGTCTTAAGGCATCCGGTGATACTGAATTTTCATCAACAACTACATCCCATGGTCCTTCATCCAGATTGAAAGTAGCGATTTTTGTGCCTGAAGCATTTATCATGACTGCACATGTACGGGATTCTGACCGCGAAACATATCCCAGTGCGAATTCATTCCCTTGGGCTTGAAGATGAGTGATCTGCTTTCTATCTGCAGAGCGCAATTCGGGAAAATTCTTTCTGAGAGCGATCAGTTTGCTGTAATAATCAAATAATTCGGCATTTATCTCTTTATCGTCATAATTAATATAATTTGTTTCATTATCCTTGGCATAGGAATCTTGATCAAGTTCACCAATACTCGTATCCTTTATACCTGGAGATACCACAATAACTTTGCTCCGTGCGAATTCCTGCCCCGCATGAAGCATCATCACCCCCTGAGAAACTGCCAAAGCAAATGCGGCTAATTTATGTATAGCCATTTCCCCGGCATTTAATTTCACGTGTTCATGATGATCCGATGCTACCGTTTTGCCTTTATCCCTTGTTGCAATACGGATAAAATCACCCAATGTATAACCATCATGAGCTGCAATATAGTTTACGGTATAACGACTATTAGAGACTATACCTCCGTCGATGTTGAGTGAACCGGTCAACAGTTTTATAAAATTATCACTCTGCAAATCATGATCCCATTCTTCAAATATAAATCCCTTACGATCCTGTGGATTTTCTCCTTTTACACCATTACGATAACCATCATTCCAAACGCCAAAGCCCAGATCGCTCAACCGCTGAGGGAAATAGCGTTTCCCCCAAGGCTCTCCTACTAAAATGGCATTTGGATTTACAGTCAGAGCTGTCCTGCGAATAGCAGAAAGCGTCTCGTCATCAATAATTCCGGCAAGATCCAAACGAAAACCATCAATATGGAATTCCTCCATCCAGTAACGAATTGAATCTATGATCAAGCTACGTGCTATGGGAGATTCGGAACGGATATCATTACCGCATCCACTTGTATTTGCATGTGGATCAATGTATTGGTCTTCTGCTAAGACACGTAATGGATTCAAATTGTATTGAGATATATGGTTAAAAACCACATCCATGATCACTGAAATACCCTCTTTATGAAGGGCTTTGATCATTGATTTTAATTCTTCGATCTCTTTACCGCGAGGATCGGACCACTTCCCTTTTTCTCTGTTTCCGGCTAATGAATAAAAGTTGACCGGAGCGAAAAAATATGATGTCATATAGCCCCAATGATTATAAGCATAGGGATTCCATGTATTTTTTACATAATTAGCCGCTTCGGCGTAGGGTGGTTCATAATTTGCAAAATGCTGGATCGGTAATAATTCAACAGCATTAATTCCCAATTCTTTTAAATATGCGATCTTTTCAATAAAACCCGCATAAGATCCTGCATCTTTTACTTTGGCAGAAGCATGAGCGGTCATATCTTTAATGTGCGTTTCATAAATGATCAGGTCGCGGGGATCAACAGGAGAAGCAAATCGGTTATTCTCCCAATCAAAATCACTCTCGTGAATATAGGCCTTGGCCTTCTGGTGAAAATCATTGAATGTTGATACAGAGCGCGCATAGGGATCCGCGATCACTTGGTCTTGATCATCTATTTTAAAGGCATAATATTTTCCGGAATATGATCGAATATCAGAATACTCCCAAAAGCCGTTGCTTATTGAACGCATCGGTAAAAATTGTATGGGTGTTTCTTCGTCGCATTTATTAAAAATCAATAGACGCACCTGTCGTGCGTAAGGGGCATACAAAGTAAAATACGTACGTCCTGAAATACGGTGACATCCGGGGGGATGTTTCATCATCTATTATTAGTCTCCGATAAGTTTACAAAGCGTTAAAATATAGCGTGTCAAGTCTTTGCGAACATGTTGCGCCGTTTCATTGACTTCTTCATGGGTCAGAGGCTGATTCGCAATTCCTGACGCCCAGTTCGTTGCACATGAAAAGGGATAAACATTCATTTTATGTTCCCGTGCCCACATGATCTCCGGCATGGTTGACATTCCTACCAGATCACCACCAAGTGATGTGAAATACTCAATTTCGCTTGGCGTTTCGTATGATGGCCCGGTAGTCCAGACATAAATTCCTTCACCCAGCTTCACATTTGAAACTTCTGCAGCTTTAAAAGCTAAGTTTCTTTCACTTTCACCGATAACAGCGGTTCCGGCTTTTAGAACTGAAGCTTGATTTGTCATATCAATACAATTTTTGATCAACAGAATATCGCCCGGCTTATGTTTACGATCCATAAGTCCTGCAGCATTCGTAATGATCACTTCTTTTATACCGACAGCATAGAAACTTTTCATGATTGAAAGCACGGTTTCCAAGTCATAACCTTCATAAAAATGGAAGCGTCCTTTTGCCGCAAGAATTTGCACATTGCCACTCTTACCCAGAACGAAGGAACCTTCATGTCCCGGTACGGTTGATTGAGGAAATCCGGGGATATCTGAATAGGACAGTGTTTTCTCGATATCAATGGAATCAAGCAGATTATTCAATCCGCTTCCAAGAACTATACCTACTTTAGGTTCGGCGTTGGAAAAGTAATCTTTAATAAAATCAAATTTTGTCATAATTATTATATTTATTTTTTTAAGATGTTTTCAATTTCATTCAAATTTATTTCTTGCTGAATGTTTTCCTGCATATTTTTCAATCTTAAGTTCCCGCTTTGCAATTCCTGCTCACCGACTACGGCTACCCACCGGGCATTTTGTCGATTTGCATCACGCATCATGGCTTTTACGGAACGCCGCATTAACTCAAGATGTACTCGAAATCCTTTATCGCGGAGCGAATGTACCAAAGGACTAATTCCCTCAAGACAGGCAATATCCATGGGAGCAATATAGAGATCCACAAAGCTTTGATCCGCATTAAAGAGTTCTTCTGCTTCCATGGCAATGACAAGTCGCTCTACACCGGCGGCAAAACCGACTGCAGGTGTATCGGGACCATCAAGATCGCTGATCAATTTATCATAGCGCCCACCGCCGCAGAGAGCATCTTGTGCCCCTAAGGCTGTACCTTTTATCTCAAAAGTTGTTCGTGTATAGTAATCCAAACCGCGAACTAAGGCGGGATTGATCGTATAATCTATTCCGGCTGCATCAAGAAGCTTTTTAACTTGTTCAAAATGCTGTTTATCCTCTTCGGAAAGATGATCCAGAATTGAAGGAGCATGTTCTTTCATGACCTCCTGGCATCCCGGGTTCTTACAATCGAAGAGACGAAGTATATTTCCATCATAACGATCCTGGCACGTTTCGCAAAGTTCACCTTTATGTGCTTTTAAAGAATCACGGAGTACTTCCATATAGACTTTTCTTGCCTCAATACTACCGATCGAATTTATATGGAGTTCCCAATTTTTCAATCCGAGTTTACGATAGACAGAACAAGCGATATCAATGGCTTCGGCATCAGCTTCGGGAAAAGGTGACCCGATCAGCTCGATCCCATACTGATAAAACTGGCGTTGACGGCCGGCTTGGGGACGTTCCTGACGGAACAAGGGTCCAAAATACCATAACTTGTGCAGAGGCGATTCCTGCTGGTAATTATGTTGAATATATGAACGTGCGACCGAAGCTGTCAATTCGGGACGAAGCGTCAGACTATCGCCACCCTTATCCTGAAAACTGTACATCTCCTTACTTACGATGTCGGAAAACTCACCCACTCCTCTTGAAAATAAGTTTGTACTTTCAAAAACGGGGGTGCGGATCTCTTTACAGACATATGATGCAAAGACATCTCTTAAAACAGATTCGATCTTTTGCCACTTGTGAATATCCCACGGTAGAATATCGTGTGTTCCTTTAATGGTCCTCAATTTTTGCATAGATCCTTCCTATACCATACCGGCAATAGCATCCTGTGCCGCCTGCAGATCTTTTTCTTTTACATAGATAATGGTAAAAGCACCGGATGCCGCATTACCCTCTACAATGAGAGCAGATTGCAAAATATCGCTCACAGCTCGGAAATAAATTTCTTTATCATTTAAAACATTTTTCACCATTTCAGATAACATATCATTCTGAAATTCGACAAGTTTTACTTCTTTTTCTTTCATAATAAACCCCTTTTGCTATAAAATAAGCAAAAACCACCTAAATAATCACATAAAATATAAAATAATTTTTGTGAACTGAGAAAAATTGTAATATTTTCTCTAATAAAATTAAATGAGGTCTTATATGAAAAGAATACTTTTCCCTTTAATGATTATTGTTTTTATTGCCGTCGCCTTTTCCGGGTGCGCCAGTACAAAATCTCCCGTGTCTTCCAATGAGCCTATTGTCATTAATAGCGACGATATGAATATCAAACTTCTCGATAGAAAGATCGAGAACATGAAAGACACCATGACTCTGGCTTTTGCCTCCATGGATGAATATTATATTTCCCGCACAACCAAACTACATGCTCAACTCGATCGTCTTGAGGCTGAAAATATGTCAATGGAAATGCAAACCGATACTTTGATCGGCGTTATTTCACGCATGAATGACTATCTGCAACAATTGAACAGTATGCCGATCTTCTTTGGATCGAAAAAAGTCATTGCTGACCAGACGGTTGAAACTATCGAAGAACTTGTGGACGTATTGCCTGAAGATGAAATCAAAGAGATGATCGTCAAGCCTGAAGTGATCGTACCCGAGATCAAAGTTAAAGAAATTGTCAAGACCGATAATTTCATGGACAACTATAAAGAAGGCTTGAATAAATTCTATTATCAGCGCTATGATGATGCAGTTGAAATATTCGAAGGACTACTTTCAAAGAATCCCAAGCACCAGCTTGCTGGAAATATCCAATACTGGATCGGTGAAAGTTATTATGCTTTACGCCAGTATAAGAAAGCTTTCAACGCTTTTAATATGGTCTTCAATACGAATGCATTCGACAAATATGACGATACCCAGTTGAAGCTTGGTTTCTGTTATTTCAAGATGGGCAAGATGCGCTCCGCTGTCGGTGAATTCCAGAACCTGATCACTTACTATCCGAACTCAGAACATGTGACCATCGCAATTCGTCAGATTGGAATTATTGAGCAGTATACTACAAAATAAGATTGAGGTCGAGGTCAAGATTTAGATCAAGATCAAGAATATATTAGCCCCTATCGCAAGGTAGGGGTTTTTTGTTTGGTGAATAGTTTGTGGGTATAAAGGTTTAAGGTTTAGCTTTAGGTTTAGGAGTTTAGAATCTGTTATCCTGATCCGTCGACTGACCAAGAAGAATCAATTCATAAAATAAAGAATAGCATAAAGTATAAGATGTAGGGTTTGCACTCACAGGCTTCTACTTGAAGCATAGGAGAGGGTTAATATCAGCATTTTATGTAAATTTTATATGGAAAGTATTCTTATCAGATCCATAAGATGAGGATCAAGAGGACGCTTTTCTTTTTTTGAGCGTGAGAAAGGTGAATAAACGATCTTGCCGTTCATCAATCCAACCATCATATCTTTTTTACCCTCGAGCAAGGCTTCGACTGCCGAAACGCCCATGCGACCGGCATTTACGCGATCGATTGCGCTTGGCGATCCACCGCGCTGGATGTGACCGAGAATAGTGACACGTACATCATATTCGGGATGATCTTTCTCGACCTTCTTCGCTAACTTGATCGCTCCACCAAGTTCATCACCTTCCGCGACAAGAACAATACTGCTTGTTTTGTGTTGTTTTTGAGCACTGTTCAGGAAAATATTCAACATATCAAAATCATTTGTATACTCAGGAACCATGATGGCCTCCGCACCGGTTGCAATACCACCGTGCAGGGTTAGGAATCCCGCATTGCGTCCCATGACCTCAATAAAGAAAAGACGGTTATGAGCTGAAGCGGTGTCCCGAATTTTATCAACGGCTTCGACAACCGTATTTAGAGCCGTATCATAGCCAATAGTATAATCCGTTCCACAAATATCGTTATCTATCGTGCCCGGTATTCCAACAATGGGAAAATTAAATTCTTCTCCAAGTTCCTGTGCTCCAGCAAATGTTCCATCTCCCCCAATAGTCACCAAAGCATCTATCCCGCGGGTAACAAGGTTTTCATAGGCTTTTCGTCGACCTTCCGCAGTCATAAAATCCATACAACGCGCCGTTTTTAAGATAGTCCCGCCGATCTGAATGATATTACTTACCGAATGAGAGTGCATCTCTTGCATATCATTATCTACAAGTCCTTGATACCCTCGCTGGATACCGTAAACTTTTACCTTGTTATAAATTGCTCCACGCACCACTGCGCGAATTGCCGCATTCATACCCGGAGAATCACCTCCTGATGTCAATACTCCGATGCGTTTAATTTTATTGGTCTTCATGCGATCTTTTCCTTTTGGTTTAACTCAATGTAAAATTAAGTAAAATCCCAATGAGTAACAAAAGAATAATTTGTAACTGGTGACTGGTTACGGGAAAATATATATTTTGAAAATGTTTGCGTATTAAAAAGGCTCAGCCTCGATACTTCAGGTGAGCCACTACTTTTTATCTTTTGCCTTGGAACAGGCATCAGTCTACACCCCGAAGTGTCGGGACTACGCCCGACAAGGACTGAGCCCCTACTTTTGTCTTTGTACTTTTATCTTTTGTCTTGGAAAAGGCATCAGTCTACGTCCGACAAGTTCCGAGCCCCTACTTTTATCTTTTATCTTGGAACAGGCATCAGTCTACGCCCGACAAGTTCCGAGCACCTACTTTTATCTTTTATCTTGGAACAGGCATGCCTTTTCCCTACATATTGTTAACATCAAGCGCTGTATCATGAATAGATCTTTCCGTCAGTCGACGAATCAGGATGACAATTTTCTCATCTCCACCTCTCTCTTACCTTCTCATCCTTATTTTCAAAATAATTTACGCACATAAGAAAAGGGTTGGACATCCATCTTCGCTAAAGCTACGATGGACAGGTGTCCAACCCCTACTTGATTCTTTATTCTTTATTCTTGTCTCTTGTCTCTTATACTTTATATTTATCCCAGCTTTTGATCTTCAAAGATTCGATCGTTGTCTTGGATAAGGCTTCAAAGAGGCGCATGGCAACTTGGCGGTTCGTGATCAGCGGGACGGCATAATCAACTGCCGCACGACGGATCGTATAATCGTTGGTCAGTTCATCTTCATTATAGTTCTTGGGAATATTCACGACCAGGTCGATCTTACCTTCTTTGAGGTATTCAACCACTCCGGGTTTTTCTTCATCGAGGGGCCAATTCAGTTTCAAGCTCGGTACATCATGCTTTGTGAGAAAATCATGAGTTCCACCCGTAGCAAAAATAATAATACCCATATCCGATATAAGCTTTACACTGTCTAAAAGTTCAGCTTTAGATTCGGTAGGACCCGATGAGATCAATATACTGGTAACGGGGAATTTGAATCCGACCGAGATCAATGCTTTAATATAAGCTTCATGAAAATTATCGCCTAAGCAGGCTACTTCACCGGTTGAGGACATTTCCACACCCGTTGCAGGATCGGCGCCTCTGAGACGCGTAAATGAGAACTGAGGCGCTTTAACGGCCACATACTCATAGTCGTACATGGGTATTCTGATCTTCGCCTGCTTTTCGCCAAGAATGACTTTGGTCGCGATCTCAATAAAATTCTTATTCAGGGTTTTTGAAACAAAAGGAAATGAGCGTGATGCCCTAAGATTACATTCGATTACGCGAACTTCATTATTCTTGGCAATATACTGGATATTAAAGGGACCGTTGATCTTTAGATTTTTGGCGATCTTGGCCGATGTTTTTCGGATCTGGCGTTCGGTTTCAAAATAAGTACGCTGAGGAGGAAGTACCAGCGTTGCATCTCCGGAATGCGTGCCTGCATTCTCAACATGCTCCGAAATGGCATAACAAATGATCTCGCCATCCTGCGCAACGGCATCGAATTCCAATTCTTTTGCATTTTCGTAGAATTTAGAGATCACGACGGGATATTCTTTTGAAACATCCGCTGCAGCGAGTAAAAATCCCTTTAATTCGAGATCACCGGTCGCGACCGCCATAGCTGCGCCCGAAAGTACGTAAGAGGGTCGCACCAATACCGGATAACCGACGTTATTAGCAAACTTCAATGCGCTCTTTGTATCCGTAAGCGCTTTCCATTCCGGTTGCATGATCTCGAGCTCATCCAGCATAGCAGAAAAGTGAGACCGGTTTTCAGCTTGATCAATATATTTTGTTTCTGTTCCTAAAATTCTTAATCCATTTTCATGTAAACG
>JAIPIT010000072.1 GCA_021734505.1 Fidelibacterota bacterium
ATCGTGTAAATATCATAGATCGCATGCGTATAGACCGCTGCTCCCAGTCCGCGTAGCATATAGACAAAACCCAATAAAAGTCCGCCGAGTATTCGTGCCATGAAACTCATCCATGAGAAAGAATCTCCGGCGGCGCCAATATAATGTGCTCCCGCAAAAAGCAGAGCTGAGATCAACACGGCAAGGATCTTCCATAACGTGGTCTTGCCGGGTATCTTGCCTGCAAGAAATAGTAATCCGTTCAATAACAATGCCCTGAACAGCAATTCTTCATAAACGCCCGCACCCAGACAATATCCGATATCAATAGGCGATAATGCCAAAGCAGGCGCCATAGCGTTCATGGAAATGGCCATTAATGCAAAAAGAAGCATAGCATACAAGGCAGATTCGGCTATTAATACGGGATAATAATGCCAATGGATCTTGATGCCGGTCTTTTCCTTATGTGCCCCCTGAGCAATGGCGGCAATGATAAACAGAAAAGCGAACATCACAATACCGGCTAAAGGACCGTCATAGCCAATACTTTCAAATAAGCGCTTGAACATCACATCCGCGGCATTTCGGACTTCAGCTTCCATACCGCGGTTCGCTAAAAGCATGGAAATTTCATAGTAAATAGCAAGCGGGATACTGATGATCACACCGAATAAAAGTGAAGATGTATGTTTAAAATAAGTTCTCAATCAGATCCCAATTCATTATGTACGACTTTTCCGCCGATCACGGTCAATAGCGAGTGAATATGTTGCCAATTTTCAATTCCATCTTCAAATACATCGTGCGAACAGACAAAACAATCCCCCAGATATCCCGGTGTCAGAACACCCTTCTTTTCATTCATTCCGGCGATCATGCCACCATAGTAAGTATAAGCATGGATGGCATCCGTTAAACGAATACTCTCTTCGGGATACCAGGATCGTGTATCACCCGTTCCAAATCGATGTACCGCGGCATGAATTGCTTTCCATGGATGGATGTCTTCAACCGGTGCATCGGACCCAATAGCAAAGGGAATACCTGCCATTTTCAGGGACCTGAAGGCATAGGCATAGCGGGATCTTTCACCCCAATGAAGATCTGCAATCGACTTATCATCAGGTAGATGGGTTGGATTAACTGAGAGGTGTAAGTCCTTGTTTTTCAGTCGCTCGATCAATTCTTCATCAAGTATTTGAGCATGCTCTATACGCAGTGGAACGCGAAGTTCCCGTCCTATCTTATCGAGAACATCAAGCACATTTTCAACGGCTGCATCGCCAATGGCATGAATAGCCAGCGCACAACCTTTTGCTTCAGCCCGGGTGATGGCTTGCATCAATTCATCATCATGCATTTGTTTCTTGCCGTAATGTTCCGCATTCTCATATGGCTCACGCATCCAGGCGGTTTGACTGCCCAGCGCACCGTCCGTAAATAGCTTGATGCCGTAGAGACGTAACCAGTCACCGCCTGAGCCGAATCGAAGATCCTGATCGTAAACTTTTTCACTGTCGGAATGATAAATATACATTCCTAATCGCAAACCACGATTGCGTTCATGCTGGTAAAGTTTTAAATAATCTCTGTATTGCTCAATATATTCTATGCTATGGACCGATGTAATGCCATGCCGGTAGAATTCTTTAAAAAAAGGTTCAGGCTTAGTGAAGATCCCCGCAGGATGTTGTTTAAGTAAAGGATCTAACAGGACTTCCAGGGCTTTTTCCTGAAGAATACCGCTCAATTGTCCGTCAGGATCTCTTTTTGCGTATCCTTTTTGGATCATATTAAAGACATCTTCAAAAGGAAAAAGATCGATGACAGCTTCATTTACCCAGGCAGAATGAAGATCCTTGCTGTAAAACACCGCTTTTACGTTCGGACCAAGAATATCAAGGTCCTTCCGATGAGGAAAACGCTTTTCAACCCAATTGTTCTGGTTCCAGCCCCCGCCAAATATCCAGGTCCTGCCCTGAGCTTCCTCTTTTACATGGTTTATGAGCTCCTTCAGGGAATTGAAATTTCCCAACGAAAGATACTCACGTTGACGTGACCATTCCGTTAAATGCAGGTGAGTATCAATAAATCCGGGAAAAATGATCCGGCCGCCCACATCGATGATCTCGATCTCATCGTGAATATAGGGACTTAAACCCTTTTCATCACCAATATAGCTTATGAACCCGTTTTCAATGACGATAGCCGAGTTGTCCTGCAATCCTTGCAGTCCATAAAGTCTTCCATTATGTAAGCAGAGTGTTTTTGCCATGAGTGAAAATAAAGAATTTAATGTGATAATTGAATTACTTTTTATAATTTTAATTGCTGAATCTTTGAAACGTTGAATCGTTGAATCGTTAATGGGCATATAAAACTGTCAAGTATAGAAATAACCCTTTAAACCCTAAACTTTAAACCTAACTTATATGCAGCTTATCTCTCTCGCCAGTGGAAGCAAAGGAAACTCATACCTCATTACAACAGGCAGGACCACCCTTCTTGTGGATGCCGGACTTTCTGCAAAGCAGCTTGCTTTGCGACTTCTGGAAGTCGGTTCGGATGCCGCCTATATCAATGCCATATTTATCACGCATGAACATATAGATCATATCCGCGGTGCACGTGTTTTTGCAAAAAAACATAAGATTCCCGTCTTTATGAATCAAGGCTGTTTTGATGCCGCAAGAGAGCGATATCTACTTGACGAGATCAAAGATATTCGCTTATTCGATACGGGCTTTCCTTTTGATTTCCAGGATGTTATGATTCATCCTTTAAGTATTTCCCATGATACTGTTGATCCGGTTTGCTTTACAATTAATGACAATAAACAACTCTTTGCGATCGTTACCGATCTTGGAAAAATGAATAAGCTCGTCAGTACCAACTTGCGTAAAGCAGATGCCCTGGTCCTTGAATCGAATCATGATCTTAATATGCTCAAGAACAATCCCAATTACCCGGAAAACATAAAACAGCGCATACGCTCCGTTCACGGACATCTCTCCAATACCCAATCCGCTGAAGCAGCCCGGGATGTCATTCAGCACGGAAAATTAAAACATCTAATGCTTGCGCATTTGAGCGAAAATAATAACACTGAAAAACAAACAAAAAAGACCTATTTAAGTGTTTTCAAAGATGCGGGTATAGACCTTCCATTCTCTTTTGCTAAACAGCATCAAGTGGGAACTAAATTTATTTTGTAATATTTATATATTATTACTACATTTACATCAATTAATATTAGGAGAATATCATTTGAAACGAATTACAATACTCATGCTGATCAGCTTTCTGCTACTGACATCCTGTTCATTTAAAGACTGGAAAGATTATCGTCAGGTCATGAAAACGGAAAATCCCCGCAAGATCGATAAATACATTGAGACAATAGAAGCGGAAAATTATGCGAAACGCGCAGAAAAAAAATTAGAAAATATCTATTATAAACGTGCAAATGACGAAGCATCCTGCTTTCGTTATCTAGCTAAATACCCGGAAGGAAAATACGTGGAAAAAACAAAAGAAAAACTTGAAGAACTGGCATATGAGCGTGCTAAAGAAAGCGTTTTTGCCGTCAGTGATTATATCCAAACCTATCCCAACGGAAAATATCGTGATGATAATATCATTATCAAAGCCGAAGATGAAGTTAAAAAATTGACCGAAGCCATCGATAGCACGAAGATCAATGAAATACTTGCCACCGTGGCAGCAACACCGGCCGAACCGGTCAAAAAAAATGAATATGCCCTGATCGAAACTCGTTTTGGTGTAATGAAAATGAAATTCTTCCCGGAAAAAGCTCCTAACCATTGTGCAAACTTCAAACGTTTAGCAACAACAGGTTACTATGATGGTGTTAAATTTCACCGTGTTATTCCAGGTTTTATGATCCAGGGCGGCGATATCAATTCTCGTGACGGAAAACGCTCCACCGATGGTATGGGCGGTCCGGGATATACCATTGACGCAGAATTCAATGATGTTTCGCATGTAACCGGTATCGTATCCATGGCAAGAACCCCCGATCCCAATTCGGCAGGTTCACAGTTCTTTATTTGTGACGGCTCCCCTACTTTCCTTGATAATCAGTATACGGTTTTTGGTGAGATCATTGAAGGTAAGTCAATTATTGCAGAGATCGCAAATGTCCCAAAAGATGGAAACGATAACCCCTTGGAACCTATTTTTATGAGAGTCACGATCGTAAAGGAATAAGTGTGGCGGCAAGTAAGAAAATCGGATTGGCATTGGGTGGCGGCGGCGCGCGTGGTATAGCTCATCTTGGTGTTTTATATATATTGGAAAAATATGCTGTCCCTATAGATATGATAGCCGGAACATCGATCGGAGCTATAATTGCTGCTATGTACGCATACCATCAGGATGTAAGTACCATCAGTAAAGCATTTTTCGAATCCCAGGAAAGTCCTGAGTATAAAGCCCTCCAACTTGAACGCATCGCCAAAAATGCAAGAACAGAATCGAAATTCAAATACTTGAAAGGTTCATTTGCAAATTATTACCTGCATAGAAGAATGGGATTCCTCAAAGCTGAAGATACAGAGCGTTTCCTTAAAACCTTGTTCAAAGATATCCGTTTTGATGACCTGAAAATACCCCTTGCACTTATTGCCGGGAATATTTCACAAGCTAAAGGTGTCAATTTCCGCGCCGGGAACTTATTAAAAGCCGTTCAAGCCAGTATGAGTCTGCCAATGTGGATGGAACCGGTGGAAATTGATGGTGACCTTTATGTCGATGGAATAGCGCATGATGTAGTGCCCACAAGAGTGTTGCGAGAAATGGGAGCCGATATCGTGATCGCTGTGGATATTTCCTTACGAGAAAAACCTTCGCAGATCATTAATGCACTGGATGTTGATCAAATTGCCGATTCAATGACAGTTAATCGTTCCATTGATCTTTCTCTGGAATCAGCAGATATTGTGATCAGACCTGATACAAAAGGGCTAATGTGGTATGATTTTGACCGTTCCCCCCAGCTGATCCGTGCCGGTCGGGAAGCAACAAAAGCCATGATAACTTCCATAAATAAATTACTATAATATTCTTGCTATTATATCACGAATAAAATATTTTAAAATAGATAAATAAAGTAACTGCTAAAATAGAGGAACGAATATGAAAAAGAGTAGAAAAAGTGTTGTGCTCCTTCTGCTTGTTCTTATAGGTCTTTCAGGCTGTTTTGAATTTAGAATTCCTGAAATCGGCCCCATTGTTCCGCCACAGGTGGAAATTGGCCCCTATGAGTTCTTTGTAACGAGTATGACCGTAAATTTTGATACACTCTTATCCTACCTTGGTGACGCACTTCCCCTGGATGATTTTCGAGAGACCTATCCTGATGATCCTTCAGGAAAAGCGGATTGGTTTGTGATGAGAGATACGTTCACAACGGACTTTGATCTGGATATGGGTTTGGAAGTGGATGCCGTATCAAGCTCTATATCACAATCGATGGAATTTGTAGAATTTGGAACAAGAAATTTCACACTGTCAAATCCGATTGAAATGCAAGATATCATTGATATGACACTTATCCCGGACGGGACTCCGGTCCCTATCGATTCTGTTGCTATTCCGCCAGATACGACCTATGCACATTTTCCCATGCAGATCCAGCGTTTTGCTTCAGGCGATCTCTCAGTCACTATAAATAACGATTTTCAATGCTACATGGGTGTTCCCATTTCCATAACCTTCTACGATTCCCTGACAGGGAATATCATTGAAGATGAAATCGGCGATACTTTGCAACTGCTTTGGGATACACATATTGCACCGGGGACATCATCAACCCAGAACGCATCTCTGGCGGGTGTGGAATTCCACGAATCCGTCATGATCATTACAGAAGCCGTCCTCTGCGGTAACGGTCATGATACTACTTTGACCGTTGACGATGCAATGAAAACCTCATCATTCAGTGTAAGCGGTGCCATTTCGAATCTTGTCGGAGATTTCGTAGAAGGTGATCTTGATCCCCAGATTCTAAATGACAGTTCTGTGGTCAGTTTTGGTGATGATCTGAACGATCCGAATCTCTCGGTTGATAAAGTTTATCTTGATTCAAGCCATGTTGTCATTCAAATCACCAATACCAGTACTATAACAGGTAAAATAAAATTGGACATCCTGGCTCTCGATACTTCTGATGACCCGGGGATTCAATTCTTTACCACTGATTCAATGATTATTCCTTCAGGTACTACTGTAGTTTATCCTTTCGATCTCAACAGTACATCCATTTCGCTCGTTGATGATTTTGAATACAAAACATATATCAATATACCGGGACAATACGGTCAATTGAATGCAACGGATGAATTTTCAGTCAGCTTTGACTTTTATGGAAAGAACCCGGGTGATCCGATCGGTATTAAATCCGTTGATGCAACCTTCAATGAAATGGAATATACATTTGATGACATGACCATGGATTTGAACATGGGAGAATTGTTTCCGGAGGAATTCCAAGGTATCGAATTAGCCGATATGGAGCTGTCAATAGATATATTAACTGATATCACTATACCTTTGTTTGTGAATATGAATCTTGTCGGCGTAAAAAACAGTGGTGTTGATTCGATTTCACTGAGCATTGACCAACAGATCACCGGACCGGGTTCAGATAATCATCTAGTATTTGAGGATGCCGTCGATCTGATAAACTTTAAACCTGATTCATTGATCTTCAACGGCAGTATTTCACTTGATGGAAGCGGGAATTTGCCCTTAAACCAGAGTCTCAGTATTGAGGGAATGTTCGGAGTGCCTTTCCAATTCGAGATCAATACACCGCTATCCTTCGGAATGCCTTATATGAACCTACAACTCGATGAGCTTCCGGCATTCCTGAATGATTTCACAGGATCAATAGAAGCACAAATAGATAATTCTTTTCAATTCGGAGTTGACTTTCTTATTCTGGCAGCTCGCGATACGAATTACTTCACAAATGCAGCTTATGCAGACTGTGTGAGAACGATTGCGGATCTGACAGTTCCAGCTATGGATACAACAACCCAACAGTTAGTATTAACAAAAGAAGACTATGATTTTATTGCCAACGGCGAAGATTCCACATGGTTATCGATGAATGTGGCTCTTACAGGCAGAACTGATGGTGAACCGACAACTTTCCTTACAACAGACTCGGTATCTTTGAGTTTGTTCATTCGAGCGGAAGGAACACTTGATTTTAACGAACTTGGGGCAGATACGTCAGGAGGTGGACAATGAAACGCATACTAAGTATACTCATTATCATCCTTCTTGTACCTATGTTTGTTATTGCACAAGAAACAACGAGTGTTAAACAAACATTACCTGAAGTTGAGCAACCTGAATCCTTCTTCAACGATCTGATCAAAGTCCTGACTCCATCGGTAGATTCTACAAAAAAAGTACCTGAAAAGGTACTTGATGAACTCCCTGCACCCACTCCCCTGGTTCTGGAAGAAAATGTAGAATCCCCTTCTAAAGATTTGATAGATACAAATAAAGATCAGGATATCCCACTACCTGAACCGGTAACTCCAAATGAAGGTGTTGATCTTGGCACCCCTGCTCCTTTCACTGTGCCTCAAACAGTCACTCCTGTTCCTTTACCCGTCAGTGATGATGCTACTGAGAATACGCCTGTGCAAATACCGGCAAACACTCCACAGGTAGCTCCTCAACCCGTAGCCTCTCCAAACATCGTAATAGGAACTCCTGAATCGAAAAAGCAAAAAGAAAAGAAAGAAAAAGTAAAAAAAGAACGTGAACCCAAAGAGTATGTTCCATACATAGAAGTACCGGATCCTAAATCCAAGAGCCAAAAAAAGTATGTGACAATGATGGAAAAAGCTATGAAAAGCCGCATGCGTTTGATCACTCTTGATCAGGCCGATATTATTCACGGACGTAAATTCCGCTCAGCGGAATATGCCATTCAAAATCCTGCCAATCTTGGAGCCCGTAGCGAATTCGGTAATTCTTTTTCAATCATTCCAATAAACACCTTGGATATTGATCTGAAAACTTCAACTCGTCCTTTTGTATTCATAGAAGACTACTTAAGTACAGGTGAATTATTGACCCCTGACGAAGAAGACACCATGATCGCTATGCTAGGTCCCAATGGACTGGAACTTCCTCTGGATATCAGTATGCCTACCGTTATCAATCTAAAGATGTCAGTATTGGGTGGTTCAATATTTGCAAATGCCGGTCTATTCATCCAGGAACGATCACGTATCCCCGGTGAGTTTTTCGGTATTATTCTTGATGGTGCAACCATTGACAATCCCTTCCAAATGAATGACTCCATGGGTGTTAATCTTAATGCATATGCAAAGGCATCTGCAGGGTATGGTACTTTCGTAGAATTACCCGGTGTGTTCGGTGAACTTCGCTTTGGTGCAACCGTTAATGCCTACACAGGTGCTTTCACAAGTATCAATGTGACCAACCTGGAACTTGTACCCAGTACTGAAGGTGTCACTGTCCGAGGTACGCTTGAAGCGATGGGACCACTGGATACGTTAAGTCTCTTTGGATCAGAAGGTGTCCAATTCAGTTTTGTTGATGACATAATGGGTATCCCTGGTTTTTCACTGGGTTATGATTTTGGACTTGCCTGGCGCTTCAAGCTAAATAGAATACTTCCCCTTGCCCCTAATTTCCTCAAAAACTATTTCGATTTCCAGATAGGCATAGAGGATCTTGGAGCAAAGATCACCATGAATCATGCCTATATGCGTGAGATCAACTTTGAAATGGTTACGGATGATCTATTAAGTACCTTCTCCGGAGGAATAAATTTGGATTCCATGATGGTTTTGGAAGAAACATTGATCTACTCCGATTCAACCATTACTCGGCCCCTGGGAACCAAATTGAATATGAGTTTGAGCTATCAACCGATCCCACAATTGATATTGAAAGGTGGTTTAACCAGTTTCTTGAGTGAAGGTTTAAATTCTAATACCGGACAAAACTACTTTTTTGGTGCTGAGATCTATCCTATAAGTTCATTATGTCTTTTTGGTACTGTGACCCAAAAAGGAAATTACCGATACTCTGAAGCCGGAATTAAGCTATTAAGTGAAAAAACAGAATTCGGTTTAAAATTAAGAGTATATAACCTTGATGATTTCTCCTTAACCGAGAATGTTAGCGGAGCTGGACTTCAGTTGAATTGGGCAAGGTATTTTTAGAGTTTAAACGTTTAATGTTTAATTAAAATGTAAAGACGCTCCAAAATTTGGGGCGTTTCTTTTTTTTTAAAACATTACAAATAGCCCCGGACTTTTAATCTTTTTTTAACATTACAAATAGCCCCGGGTTTTTATTTTTTTTTAACATTATAAATAGCCCCGGGTTTTTAA
>JAIPIT010000073.1 GCA_021734505.1 Fidelibacterota bacterium
GAGATTCAAGATAATTGACGGAATGCCGTATATCCAGATATTGTCCGCCGTCATCCTGAAGTGAACCCATGAGGAATCTCATAACGTTTGATCGGGTGACGCCTTCATCCCAATTCCCAAAAATAAATCCCGGGCGCGTATGAGGGTTTTGACCTTTTATCCCGTTCCTGAAGCGATCATTCCAGGAACCCCATCCAAGTTCCGAGAAATGCTCCGGGTTATACTTTCCGCCGCCCCAGGGTTCGGCAACGATCACCACGTTTGGATTGACCATGCGGGCTTCACGTATGATCTCGTCAAGCGTTCCGTCATCAATCAAGGCGCCAAGGTCAAATCGAAAACCGTCGATATGATATTCTTTCATCCAGAACAGAACGCTTTCAACGATCATTTTTCTGGACATGGCCCGCTCTGTTTTAAAATCATTTCCGCAACCGCTCAATGAAATGAAGTCCTGATCTTCATCCAAACGATAATAGTATTTCTTATCGATCATCTTGAAAGGATTGGGATCATAAGTGCTGGTATGATTATAGACAACATCCATAATGACCGCGATCCCGGCTTTGTGAAGATTCTTGACCAGAGTCTTGAATTCCAGGACACTTTTGCCCTTATCATCAATGAAGGCATCTTTTTCCATATTTCCTTTGGAACCGTAATAATTTTCCGGTGTAAAGAAGAATGTGCTCATGTAACCCCAATGATTTCGCTCATAAGGATTCCAGGTATTGAAAAGTGCGGTAGATGAATCGCGATAGGGGATCTCAATGTTCGCAAAATCATGAAGAGGCAAAAATTCTACAGCATTGATGCCAAGATTTTTAAGATAATTTATTTTCTCGATCATACCCAGATAAGTACCGGGTTGATCAACTCCGGCGCTGGGGTGGGCGGTCATATCGCGGACGTGCACCTCATAAATAATAAGGTCTCTGGGATCTTGCGGTTTTAGCCAGCTATCGCCTTCCCAATCAAAGTTGTCTCTGTAAATGTAGGTTCTTGCATTGATGTGATAATTGTTTTGAGTGGAAACGACTTCGGAATAGGGGTCGGGAACCAGGACGTTCCTGTTGAACATATCTCCTTTTCCGTTCTCAGCTATGATGTAATAACCGTAATATTTGTTCCACAACCGTTTTTTGGTTGAGAATTCCCAAACGCCATTATCGTCACGTGTCATAAAATAAGTTTCATAAGCCGGGCCCTTGGCTGAACGGAACAACGCAAGTTCCACCTGATTGGCGCGGGGTGCAAATACTCTAAATGTGAAATGCCCGTTCTCGATCGTTAATCCAAGATCCTTGTCAGAATATAATTCATCGAATCTTTCAACGGGAATAGCCGGAACCGGTTTGACGGGTTGCGCGGCATTTTCCTGAAATGCGCAGTTAAAAAAGGACACTGCAAGAGCAAGGAGCAAAAGCGCTTTTTTCATGACCGATGTGTCTCCATATTAAAATTCATAGGAAATATACGAGGATAAAGGCAAAAGGCAAAAGTAAAATGGCAAAAGTAAGCACTGAGCTCTGAGAAAATTCCAAATATTCAGACTGCTCAGCGTCCATCGCCCGGTGCCCAACTCCTGCTTACATTTGCTTGTTGGAGTTTGTCTCTTGTATCTTTACAAATTAACCTCAAAATTCATTGTATTATCAACCTGTATTAAGTATTTTTCATTTGACCTCAGGCCTTTTCGGCGGCATATTTGCCGAACCCCGTCAGGTCCGGAAGGAAGCAGCGGTAAGCGATTATTCCGTGCGCAAAGTGACCTGGGGTCTTTTTATTGATTAAGCAGGGAATATTTATGAGTCATCAGGTCATTTCATTAAAATATCGTCCGCAGCGATTTGAGGACGTTATTGGTCAAGAACATATTACCATTACACTGAAAAACGCAATTGAAAAAAACCGGCTTGGTCATGCATATATATTTTCCGGACCTCGCGGAACGGGAAAGACCACAACAGCCCGATTATTAGCTAAAGTCGTAAATTGTGAGAATCCTCAAGACGGGAATCCGTGTAATGAATGTACAAGTTGTCGAGAGATCACCGAAGGCAGAAGCCTGGATGTTCTTGAAATAGACGGAGCATCGAATCGAGGGATCGACAGTATCCGTGATCTTCGCGAGCAGGTAAAATATCCTCCCACGAGAGGAAAATATAAAGTTTATATCATTGATGAATTTCATCAGATAACAAAAGATGCCTTTAATGCTCTTCTAAAAACTCTGGAAGAGCCGCCCAAACATATTCTGTTCATTTTCGCGACTACAGAGCTTCATAAAGTCCTTCCGACCATTTTAAGCCGCTGCCAGCGATTTGAATTCAAGCGTATACCCCTGCTTCAGGTCATGGATCTGTTAAAAAATATTGCAAAACAGGAAGGTATTTCCATAGATGATGACTCACTGTTGTTGATAGCAAAAAAAGGGGATGGCAGCATCCGTGACAGTGAGAGTATTCTGGAACAAGTCATTGCTTTTTCGGACAAGGACATCAGTTATGAGTCTATCTTGAATATTCTGGGAGTGATCCGGGAAGAGGTCTATTTCGAAATGTTCCAGGCTTTAATGAATTCGCAAGCTGAAAAAGCGATCGATATCATTGACAATATGCTGATGCATGGTTATGATCTCGCTGAATTTGTTTCCATGTTCTCGATCTTTCTGCGCGATCTGTATATGGTAAAGGCTCACGGATCAGCCGATATCCTGAATACTACCGAGAATTTGAAAAAGAATTACACAGATCTTGCTAAAACGCAGGATGCACATACATTGATAAGAATGTTGGCCATAGTAAATGACGAAATGCCGAAGTTATCACGCTCTTCCAATACCAAAATATTGGTTGAAACACTCTTTATAAAGCTCTCGAACCTTCAAGATTTGCGGGAGCTTGACGAAGTGATCGGTCAGATCCAACGCAGTTTTCCGCAGCCGGCAGTTTCCCAAAATGAACAAACGACGGCTCCCAAAGTCACTCAGGCATCAAAATCCCGGCCGGAGAATACATCCCCTAAATCGACATCTTCACAAAGCTCTTATAAAAGCCCGATCTTGAATGGGAATTATGGAAACGGTAAACCATCTACAGACAATTCACAAAGCTCTGAACACTCCCAAGAAAAGACAACAGGATCTGAGCCGGATCAGCCCACTCAAGACGGAGGTCACGCGATCTCGTTTGAAGATATAAGATCGAATTGGGAAAAAGTAATTGAATGCATTCAACCCAAGAAACCGGCCGTTGCGAGCTTGCTGTGCAATGTGGGGATTTCAAGCTTAAGAAACGGTACATTAATTCTCGCTGTTGAAGATGAATATTCATTCAATACGATCGGTCGAAATGAAAAAATTATTTGCTCTTGTCTTGAAATTGTCTTTAAAGAAAAGCTATTGATCAAGATCGATAAAAAGGAAGTTGCTGAATCCCAGCGTGTTATCAAAAAACAGAAAATTGATGAAGCGGCGAAAAAAGTAATCCAAAGTTTTGAGGGTGAGTTACTATAATATATTGACAAACTTTAATAATTGAGCTAAATTAAATGGATTTTGTTGGCTAAGAATCATCTTTAACGAAAATGTTAAAAATCCAATAATTCAATTTATTCGAATTACTAAACACTAAGGAGTTGTTATATGAGGCTAAAACGGATATTAGTGGTGCTCGTGTTGGCTTTAGGCATATCTTTTGCCGGAACGACCGGAAAGATCTCCGGATATGTTTATGATGCCGCCACGGGAGAACCGCTTCCCGGAGCTAACGTATTGATAAAAAATACGTCTTTGGGAGCAGCTACAAATGCGGAAGGCTTTTATGTGATCTTGAATATTCCTCCGGGAAAGCAAGAGGTCATGGCAACCTATATCGGTTATGCAACCGTCCAGCAGACGGATGTCATGGTCAATATCGACTTGACAACGCCTCTTAATTTCAACATGCAGGTTGAAGCCTACAAGGGAGAAGAGATCATTGTAACGGCAGAACGTAAACCTGTACAGGTTGATATCGCTTCCAGCCAGGTTAACATCAGCAAAGATGAGATCAACGACCTTCCTGCAACGAACGTTAGCGATGTGGTCGGCATGGAAGCCGGTATGAGCGGCTTGTCCGTTCGTTCGGGTGATCTTGATGAAACCACTGTTTTGGTTGATGGTCTGGCTATGAAAGACAGCCGTACCGGGGATCCCATCTCAACGGTTTCACTGGCATCGATCGAGCAGATCATGGTTCAGTCCGGTGGGTTCAGCGCCGAATACAGCGATTTACAGTCCGGCGTGGTCAGTATTGTTACAAAAGAAGGCGATAATGAAACCTATAATTTGAACCTTAACCTTAAATACAGTCCATATACACCTAAGAACTTTGCTTTTACGGATATCAGCGGGAACACGGTTGTTTCCATGTTCGATGAAAACTCGATTTTCCTACGTCCTTATCTTGATGACGATGTATGTTGGACGGGCACCGGCAGCGGTGCATGGGATCTTGCCACTCAAGGCGAATATCCCGAATTTGTCGGCTGGAATGCAATCAGTCAAGGTCTAATGAATGATGATGATCCTACGAACGATCTGTCGCCGCAGGCTCTTCAGGAACAGTTCAGATACCTTGTTCGCCGGGGTGATGATTTTTATGAAAAGAAAATCCCCGATTATAACGTGGATCTGGGTTTAAGCGGACCTTTCCCTTTTATTTCAGAACAGTTGGGAAATCTTAGGTTCTATACTACTTTGGTTGCAAATCAGAATGCTTATCTGCAGCCGCTTGCAACGGATAAATACAACGACTGGACCTGGACCGGCAAATTTACGGCTGATATTTCAACCAAGATGAAACTCAGCTTGTTCAGCATGCAAAATAAATATTTTGGAACGGCAACCAGTCTGTCCGGTACGCCGGGTGTTTATACGACCGGCTCCGGCGCTGTTGACGGCGGATGGTCAATGTCCCGTTTGTTTTATCCGAACTACTACGGTTTGACCCAACGCTATAACCAGATGTATGCTGCAACTTTAAAGAATATTGTAAATGAAACAACATTCTGGGAAAGCAGTATTGAGTATTCAAGCACCGCATATCTCAGTCACGAAGCCGGTGCTCGCGATACAACGACCCATAATATTTTTGAAGGAGTCGACGGAGTAGAACTCTTTATGGATGAACGTCCTTACGGTTTTAACAATATGAACGAAACCACTTATGCCAGTACGAACTTTTTTACCGGTTACGTTCAATGGCCGTACGACAGTACAAAGACTTCATATTTTAAAGCAAAATATGATATTAAATCTCAGATCAATGATAGGAATGAAGTTAAAGCCGGGGCACAGTTCCAATATTGGAATTACAATATGAACTATGGTTCATATCGTTCACTGTCCGCTTCAAACGCCACGAACACTCTGTGGCAGCAGGATCCTTTCCAGTTAGATGCATACATCACCGACAAGATCGAGTATGAAGGTTTTGTCGCTCAGGTTGGTGTACGTGCAGAATACTGGAATCCAAATACCATGTGGTATGACATGGATTCTCTGCAGTGGAGAGAAGATTTCCTCAGCGATCTTTATAAAACCTATGGTCTTGACGATTCTCTTGAAGCGGCAACTTTCCCAAGAAGAAGGGCAAGGGGTCAATTCCATCTGATGCCTCGTATCGGTATTTCACATCCTATAACCGAAACATCTAAACTTTATTTCAACTACGGGCACATGTATCAGAAGATGGATCCGGATTATTATTTCCAGATGCGCCGCTACAATGATTACAGTCTCTCATGGATAGGCGATCCCGAATTAAAATTCGAACGTACCGTTTCCTATGAGTTGGGATTTGACCAGGCGATCGGCACAGAGTATTTGATCCATATTGCCGCCTATTATAAAGATAAGAACAATCAGGCAACAACAACGACCTATCGCCCCATTACCGGAGATAATTATACGGTCAGCGATGACAGATATTATCAGGATATCCGCGGACTGGAAGTAACGCTCAAGAAACAGCGCGGCGATTGGTTCCGCGGTTTTGTTAACCTGAATTACAGTGCCTACAGTACAGGCACCTTTGCCTGGCCAAGTGTTTATGAAGATGAAGGATCTGACGGATATTGGAACATGATCCAGAACACGGAAAGTAAAAAACAGACAAAATCAATTCCTCGTCCTTCCGTTAAAACCAACCTTGTTTTCCGTACGCCTTCTGATTATGGAAATCTTTTGGGTAACTGGAGTCTGTCAGTGCGCGGTGCATGGTCGGACGCCGGTTATTATGTCAGCAGAACAAGAGGTTTCTACTCTAATATTATCGAGATCCGCGATGCTTGGTCATGTGATGTCAAGCTATTCAAACCTTTCCGTTTCGGAAAGATGAATGTTTCATTCGTTATGGAAATTGATAATGTTTTCAATCTGAAAAGATTGAGTCTTGCAGGTCAGGCGCTCGGATCATCTTACGGTCTGGTCGATGGCTATCAATTTGATAATTATTTTGAATCTTTGCATTTCCCGACCGCTGCATACGAAGAAACGGACCAGGATCACCTGTCACCGGCTTATTATCCTGAAGGAGCAGATTCGAAAGCCGATAAATATCTTGATTATCGTGTTTCCGGCGTAGACTATCAACCGATGAGTTTTGCAAATAACCTGACACAGGTCACAGATCCTTCGATCATTTATTATGTCGAAGAAACCGAAGCCTGGTCACGGGTCGTGAACGGAGCTATCGAAGAAGTACCGGATGCTGAGATCATCGATGTGATCAACAATAATGCATATATCGATAATCCTCCCAACACACCGTATTTGTTCCTTTATCCGAGAGATATATATGTCGGTTTGCAGTTTTCAATTGACCTTTAATAAAAAAGAGAGCAAAATATGAAAAAGAAAGAATTATCAAAATTAATACTTGTAATGTTGATCATTTCGCTGACGGCGGTTTCTTTTGGAGCCACCCGTTATAAGTGGATCACGATCGGCTCTCTGCAGAACTTCTACTACGATACCGGAACAGAACGAGAAGAAATTGTTTACGCACAACAGCAATGGGGTTTTACCTGGGAATCCTTCTTCCGGGATCAGGATATGCAGGCCGCAAAAGGCATGTGGATCGGAGTGAAAAATTTCTTCGATCCCGTGATGAACCGTGTATATCCTTATAAAATTGCACATAACGGACCTCGCGCTGTAACGGATATTGAGATAAGGGAATATATTCCGCAGGATATGAGATTGCTTGCACGCTACGATCATCCCGATGTTTATGTGGATGACAGCGAAGGCAGTGATATGATCAATGGTTCAAATGCGAAGAATGACGATATTGACGAAGTCGATCCCAGCTTAATTGCCGATCGTGTTTTTGTCAACGAAGTCAATACTTCCGTAGGTATCAGTTTTACCCGTAACGTATATGCCGTTTCTCAGCAGAATTACGATAATATCCATATCATTGAATATGAATTTGAGAATACCGGTATATATAATGCAGACGGAGATGTTTACGAACAGACACTGGAAGACGTTTACTTTCATTGGCAATGGCGTGACGCCATCGCTCAGGAAGGTTGCTGGAACGGTACTTATACTGCTACGCACCGTCATTGGATATCAACAAGCGTCCGCGACGTTCGTTGGGGATACAGCATGATGTTTGATGTCATGGGTGAAGATCAGGAAAATGCCACAATGACTTCAACTTACGAAGATATGACCGGCCAGGAAGCTAAAGACGATGAGGGCAACTGGATGCGCGGATATGTTGCATGGATGGGACATTGGTCCGATTTCGGTTATGACAATATCGGATCCCCCAATGTTGTAGGAATTGCGCATAACGGTCTTCCTGCCTTGAACGACGGACGATTGGGTGCGGCGCAATATAAAGGAATGGTCGTGATCCATGCCGATACGTCACCGTCTGACAATACGGATGATCCGGCGCAGCCGAAATCGAATTCATACATCAATTCGAATGATACATATACTTTCACTGCCGGTCTGGATCAATATGATGAAACCGGTATGACCTTTAAATACAACAGATATATGGCTAACGGTAACCGAGGCAGTTTTGCGGAAAGGGTCTGGGAAACGACCGGTGGAGATGCGGGAACTTTTTCTTCCAATACATCAGCCGCAGGTTATTCGCAGATGCTTGCATTCGGACCTTACCAAATGGCACCGGGTGACAAGATCAAGATCGTTTACGCGGAATGTGCAGACGGACTTGGTCATGACTATGGCTATGAAGTCGGTCAAAAATGGATGAAAGCAAGGAAGGGCGCAACACTGACCGTCGTTGATCCTGCCAATCCTTCTGCAACCATGACGATCAACTCGGATAATTGCGACGCATGGAAAAACGCCATGGTTTACAGCGGGCGCGATTCGCTGATGAACACTTTCAGGAAAGCCATCAATCTTTATAAAGATGGGTTCTACAATACCATTCCGGAAGCCCCTCAGCCTCCCGCATCAGTCGAGATCTTCTCAACCGAAGACGGCGTTAAGATCAATTGGGACGGCTCGGCTTCTCTTTCTCACACCAACTTTGAAGGCTTCCGCATTTATCGCGCATTCGCAGAAAAAGATTCAACCTACCGGCTCGTGCTGGATTGCAACATCACGGATGGCGATCTGGACGATTACCGGGTTGAATCATCGAATTTATTTGAATATGTAGATTCTGAACCGCAAAGAGGACAAAATTACTATTATTATATTACCGCTTATGACGACGGGTCGCAGAATTTGCTTAAACCCGGAGTGGAACTGGAAAGCAGTCCTTTTTATACCAGAACCAATCGCGGTGCCACGGTTAAAAGTCCGCCCGCACCGATCGAGACTTTCGATATAAATAATTATGATCTTGATAACCCCGCTGACAGAAAAGCGATCATGGAATTCATCATCAAGATCGTTCCGAATCCCATCAATGTCCGGAATGAACAGATACAGTTCATCGGAAATGTAAATAAACTGTTATTTGCCGGCGTGCCGACCGGCTGTAAGATCAGAATATACACCGAGCGCGGTGATTTTGTGACGGAAGTGACGGAATCAGAAGCCGGTTATGCCTGGTACTTAACGACCGAATGGCAGCAGATCCTGGTAAGTGGCGTTTATATCGCCCACTTTGTGATGGAAGAGGATTATTACGACAGTAAGACGGGTGTCAGACTTGATCAGGGCGACACCATGGTCAAAAAATTCATTGTTATTCGATAA
>JAIPIT010000074.1 GCA_021734505.1 Fidelibacterota bacterium
ATTTGTTGATAAATGTTGTGCTTTTTCAGTGATGTTCATCTCTTTTCCGCTCCTGTTTATTTCAAGTCAGGAAAGATAAAAATAAGAATTAAGAATTGGAAATTAAAAATTTGAAATCGTTTAAAAGTTTAAGTGTTAAGAAGTTTAATTTTCAACTCATCAGGGGTTCAAGAAATTAAAAGCATCAAATTTCACAAAGGTCCTGAAACCATGCTACTCCGCCGGCTGGCAGATTTGCAATAGCAAGCAAGTTCAGGATGACTATTTTAATGGTTTTTTAAATTCGCTATTTGTTATTCAATATTTACTACGAATGTTCTATTGTTCAAAAATTCGATGTTCGATATTTCCGAGGCTTTAGCCGAGGATTAAGGAAGTTCATTCCCTGCAGCACGATATATTTTGTACCATTCTTCTCTTGAAATGCTTACATCAGAAGCTTTACAAATATTGATCAGACGTTCGGGATTAGTGGTACCCACTACCGGTTGCATTTTAGCAGGATGACGTAGTATCCAGGAAAAGACGAGGGCTTCCTTGCTAATGTCCTTTTCTAGGGCAATACGATCAAGTACATTATTTAATTCTTTGAATTTGGGATGATCCAGATAAACACCTTCAAAATAGCCGAATTGGAAGGGTGACCACGGTTGGATCCTGATATCATTCAGTCGGCAATATTCGAGAATACCACCGTCATGATCGAAAGAAGGTGTATTTTCCATATTCACATTCAGCCCCCTGTCGATCATACCTGTGTTGGTCAACGAGAATTGGAGCTGATCAATGATCAGTTTTTGGTCTATGAATTTCTGTAACAGAGCGACCTGTCCCGGATTCTGGTTACTGACACCGAAATGGCGGACTTTCCCTGCCGTTTCAAGCTCTGAGAAGGCTTCTGCAACCTCTTCCGGCTCCATGAGGGTATCAGGACGGTGGAGAAGGAGAACGTCCACGTAATCGGTTCTAAGGCGTTTTAAGCTTTTATCAACAGATGAAAGAATATGTTCTTTCGAAAAATCAAAATACCCTTTACGGATCCCGCATTTGGTTTGTATGAATAATTTTTCGCGGATCTCAGGCTTCATGTCCAATGCTTCGGCAAAAACTTCCTCGGATCTGCCGGCGCCGTAAATATCGGCATGATCGAAGAAATTTATACCAAGTTCAATAGCTGTTTTTAACAGTATTTCAACTTTTTTAATATCCAGATTAGCTATGCGCATACATCCGAGAATGATCTCTGATGTTTCTAAAGAGGTGGTTGGAAGTTTTATATGTTTCATATTGTTCTCTCTGAGTATATTTTTAATGCAATGTGTACATATCAATTTACTAAATTCTCAACTCTCAACTCTCAACTCTCAACTCTCAACTTTCTCCCTACCCATACAAAATCATGAATTCTCCAAAAATAACGTTCTTGCTCTTCGGTTCCGGGTTTGCAGATATCCTCATGCCAGTCATTGGATAAAAGCTTTTTAATTTGTTTTTCAGTCAGTTCATCAAGTTTTTCGTATAAATAGTTGCGGACTTCATAAGCGGTCCATTCAAAATCATCCGGATCGAAATGGCCGTATTTGAAATATTTACCGGACTGGAATTTATATTGCTCCGGACAATCCGTGAAATAATTGGTTCGTCTGTCACCATGTTTTTCAACCCCGGCGCAAACGAGTTGAGATTCGATCATGTGTTCGTCGTACACCCAAAGCTGAAGATCGTACGGATATCCAGCTTTTTTAAAGGCTTTATCCCATTCGTCGTACATTCGGCTAAGAGCATCCAGCATAGCAAGAAATACCGGAAGGGGAGGATTTTTCTTTTTGATCCCGTACCATGGGCGGATCCAAAGTCCGGCGTAATGATCGCGATTGCCTTTGATGGCACCGACCGGAGGTGATTTATATTGGTTAAACCAGGAATTAATATTTTGGAGATGTTTTTTTCTCATAATGCATATAAAATATTTTTGTATATGTAAAGACGCGATTAATCGCGTGTTTACATATTATAAAAATTAATCTCTTGTAAGGAATTTTACCGCTTCAGTTGTATCTTCTACGAAAATAATCTGTCCCTTTTTATTGCTTTCATACATAAAATCAAGCCAGCTTTTCTTTCTTAGATCGGAATAATCGCCCACAACAGCAATATATTTGTAATAATTGACGGCTTTTTGCATGATCTCACCGGCCAGTTTTGTTTGAAGATCAAAAAAATCGGTATGCAGATGCTCACGTTTGATAATGATCTTTTTCGCTCCCAGATAATCTGCATTTCCCAAGAGATCCAATGCATCCTGTACGGTTTCTATGGGTGAATCCACGGACTCCAATACAGCTAAGGGAACATTATTCATTTTCAAGATCGTCAGTTTCATCCGGTATTTCCTCATGCATGTTTTCAAGCTCGCGGTTCATTTTCCTGATCTGCCTTCCTCGTAAAAAAAGTATGACAAAAAAACAAATCACACCCAATATTGTCAGAAGCCAAATTCCCTCTGATATTCCAATGATCAAAAATACGATCGAAAGGATAGCCAAAAGGGTATTCAACATGACATGTGTTTGATTTTTCATATTACTCTCCTTGGTAAAGGACCTTACCGACTTCTAAGGGACGATCGGTGGCAAAAATATCTATACCCATTTTTTCCCATCGTTTATAAAGATGATCTCCCTTCGCTTCGGCTTTCTTGTCTAAATTACCCAAAGTGCCGCAGTTAACAAATACTTTTTCATCATGCAGCATACGGTATAATTTCTTTTTTTGAAGCCGGGTTCCGGTAAAAGCTGTAACACGGTTCATCGGGATCCCCGCATCAATTGCTCTTTGCATTTCATCTTCATTTCTGATTGATAATGAGAGCATCAGATCCGGATCGAGTTTATTGACCTTAACACCGTCTTCAATACTGTAAACGATGATCAACACATTAGCTTTCGTATCTGTTTCATGCACAAGTTCAACCACTTTTTTAAACGGCACTCCGCGTTTGATATCAAGATTCAACACGGTTTTTCCTTTTGCCCAGATCAAAGCTTCTTTAAGGGTTGGGATCCGGAATTCGGTTTTAATACCGTTATTGTCTTCAAGAAAAAGACTTTCAATATCCGCATAGTTTGTTTCAGTGACAGAACCTTCACCCGTCGTTGTTCTTTTCAGATTCCAATCATGCATAAGGATCAATACGGAATCCTTTGTTATGGAAACATCAACTTCAAGAGTTGAAGGATAATGATCAAGAATATTCACGAAGGTCTCTATGCAATTTTCCGGATATCCCGGATAGGGTCCACCCCGATGTGCGCTGAGAACCGGGATACGATCTTCATCCCACGAGAAAAAAGCCTGCAATTCTTCGACTGAATCAAAGGATAGGTCGGGAACCGGGTAGGGAGGTTTTGCGAATAGGATAATAGCCGTTAATATTAAGAGGAGTATTTTTTTCATATATTTCCTTTTTATTTTTAAAAATGTAGAGACGCGATTAATCGCGTCTTAACATCATTGAAATATTTTAAATCAACAGTGATTAATTAACTTATTCTTCACGATCGGCATCTTCTATGACTACATCGTCAGCTTTGGTATAGCGTAAGATTCTGCTATTACCATTATCAAAAACATATATTACTTCATCATAAAATGTTATTGCCATAGGATTATCTAAGAGGTCATTATATTGATTGAGAACGAGTGTATCTTTAACAACCAAAGAATCATTGATGTAGGTGGTATCGGAAACAATTACCCATTCTTCAGTGACCGCAATTGACTTTAAATATTCACCTTTCTCAGTAGTTACAATATAATTTTCTTTAACTTCTTGAGGAGAATATAGTTTTATATCATTATCTATATTATCCAGGACGAAAATTGTTTGGTCAGCTGACAGTATATCTCTTGCATAGCCAAATTCGCCAATTCTTAAAATATCTTGACCGACTGAAAATGAAGAAGTGTAATCGGGTATTTCAATTTTATGAGCAGAAAAATAGTCTCCTGTTTGAGTATAATATAAATTACCACTTTCGTCCGATGATAAAGAAACAGGTTTGGAAACTGTTCCAGCGCCCGTTCCCGGTGTCGCAATAAATCTATCAAGTATGCCAATGTATTGCCAAACGTTCTGTCCATTAGAACAATGAACCAATACAGTTGGTATTAAATCGATTTTTAGTATATAATTATTGATCGCATCAGCAGCAAAAACTGATAGTTCACCTGATTCACCAGGTGCAAGGGCGACATAAGATTTATTCACCGTAGCGTAAACCTTATTGCCGGGATACATCACCTCGCCCGTAAGATCGTTTATTAAACCATTACGGTTCAGATCATTTTGAGGATCATAAAATACTCTTGGCGACATTAGAGAATCTATTAATTCAACTTGCGTTGTATCGATAATGTCTTCTTTGGGATATTTTGCATCTTCATAACCCAATATAGCTATTGCATCTAATGGCGACAGTAAAGTATCTTTCCCGTCAATCTCATACAAACGCTCCGTAACAATGCCCTTAATGCCAAACATTGTGGCATATTGAGACCACATATAGATTTTATTTCCGCCATCGGAAAAATAAACATTAAAACGAGAATCTACACATACCGAAGTAGGTTTTACATCTAAATTCAAAAGAGAATCATAGCATCCTGATTCTACTTCTGCAAATTGCCGGATCACCATAATACTGTTAATAGAACTGTCGGCAATATACATTCTTCCATCTTGTTTGAAAAATGCATCTGTCGGATTTTGAAGTCCGAATTGATCAAAAGTCCAAATAGGGGTTAATTGAGTGTATTTATTTGGATCGGTGTTTATTACCCCTGTACTGTCTCCGGTTTCGGGAAGCGGCATTAATTCTGAACATCCGATAAAATTTATGCTTATTAACATTATAAATATGATAAACAGAAATGTTATGGTCAGTTTTTTCATTAGAAATTATAACTCACTTGTATTTGATTAACAATCCCAAGATATTGATGAGGGCGAAAAGCATAATCGACCTTCAAACCTGAATTCCATTTTTCAGTTGTAAAACCAAGTCCCAAAGTAAAGGGAATCTCCGTGCCGATGCTATAACCGGCTCTAAAGGAAATCGCATCGATTAGTTTGGCATCGATACCAAGAACATAGGTTTCATCATTATCAACGGGATGATTTAATTGTGCCGTTACGAGAAGATCCAAAAAACTATTTTCATAAACGGTCATGGAAGAACCTATATGAAAAGTCGTCGGTGGTGAGAATGTGGCATATTCTCTTTCATCTCCTTCACTATAGGTATACGTACCAGAAGGTCCTGTGGGAGTTCCGAAATTCAGCAATGCAACCGCCAGAGTAAGATCTTTGAAACCAGTTTTATAATAGGTGCCGAGATCCATCACAATGGAAGTTGTGGAAAGATCCAAATATTCTTCCCTAACCAGGCGTGCTGAAAATCCAAACGAAAAGCGGTCACTCATCTTACGAGAAGCATTCAGGCCGATATAATAATCGGCATACGTAAAATAATCACCGGAGCCATAGGGATTGTATTCAGTTGTGATCTCCATGGCATCCATATGCAAAGCTCCGATCTCCACACCGAAAGCCCAGGAATCAAAAGAATGACTGAGAGCAAGATATTCATAACCGATACCGTCAAACCAGTCAAGGTGAGACAATGCTACGGATGTCCCTTCCAACTGAACCGTTACTGCGGGATTCCAGTGTATGATGGATGCATCGGAAACAATCGAAGTAAATGCACCGCCCAGACCGCCGGAGATTGCCGAGGGATCGATCTTTAAGAAATTAAAGATCGAAGTTCCCGCACGCTGGCCACCCAGGCCGGCAAAGGCCATAGAAAAGGTCAGAAAAAGAGCAATAATTGATTTTATATGATGTCGTTTCATTATCTAGAACCTTAAAAAGAGACCAAGCATTATTTGCCTTGGATAATAATAACGTGATGGATCATAGTTCGGATTAGCATTATTGTAATAAGAATGAGAAACAATTTCTCCCGGATCATAAGGTTGACCGGTAAATGGATTGATCCTTCTGGGTACTTTCTGGTTAAATACATTTTCAATGTCAATATAGAAACCGTAAGTCAATTTCTTATAATAAAAGTCCTTTGTAAATTTTAGATCAACGGTAAGATATGGATCTGCAATTTCATCATATGGATTATCAGCTCTCGAATAACCTATTAACCAAATGCTTCCATCAGATTCAATAATTGTATCCTGTACTACACTTTCCGTATATCGTTTACCGGATTGCGCTTCAATATGTGCATTCAATGACCAATTATTTATCCATGGAGAAAGACCTTCTTCGTTAACATGGAATCTTAAATTTGTGATCAAACGAAAAGGCTCATCCCATCTAAGATAATTTTCCGTTAATGCTTTTTCAGGGATCATACCGGCTTCGACCAGAACATTATCGTCAGGACTTGAACTTTTACCACGTGTTACTGAATAGGTGAATGATGCATCACCGCTGAAGAAACGTCCCGCAGTTTGTCTAAACATTAATTCAAGTCCATACGATCGCGCATAATCCATGTTCAAGTACATCATCAAGCTGTAATTTCCCAAAAGAGGATTAAATGATGTTATTGTTTGAGCTGTTTCATAATCGAACATATCTTTGTAATATGCCTTGAATTCCACGGCGGAAGAAGCAGAGAATTTGTGTTTAAGGCCAATCTCATAAGCTACGGTCGTTTTTGGATTAAGATTTGGATTTCCGATCAAACTGTAGGGATTATCGGAAATGGTGCTCAGCTTGGCATAAACATAATTATAGGTCGGTAACTGTGAAAAATGACCATAATTGAAATATAATACATCGTTATCCGTCACCGGATGGCTGATACCCAGACGGGGACTGAAATGTCCTTTAAAACGAGCACCAAAGAGATTTTGTGTTTCTTCAAAATAACGTTCTCTTCCGGCTTCGGTAATGGTTAGGATATCAGGGTTGTTCATGGCATTCGTGACCTCTTTTCCAATAAACCAGTAGTCATAACGAATCCCGATATTGGCGATCATTCCTTCGAAAGTAATTTTATCTTGAATATAAAAAGAGCCATCTGCGGGATTGACATTATAATAATCATAGCTCTCACCCAAACCTGACACCCAAGGCTTATATATATCTATCACCTGCATTTTAGTTGTACGGTGTTCAAAACCTGCTTTGACTTTATGTTTAGTACTTGGATGGTATGTCATGTTTGAAGATAAGGTTACATTTTTACTCCAATAATCATACCAATTAGTAGAGTATCCATGATCATAGAATCCATCGCCTTTTAAAACTGAAATCTCACCATATTCATCGTAAACACTATATACTGTAGGATCGGCATCAAATAATTCTTCATATTCCGTCCAATGTTTATTTTGTACGGCTTTGTGATATGAAGTGAAAAAATATCCAAAATTTACCGTATAAAATAATTTTGGATTAATTGTATGTGTCCAAACTGAATTGATTACTCTTGATTCTTTTGAATGAGTAAGATAATTATCCAAGATCTCCTGATATTTATATGGGTAAGATGAACCGCTAAAATATCCGTTATTTACGTTAGCGGATAGGTTATAGGATATAGATAATTTATATTTTTGCTTGTAATTCCAGGAAAGTTTTGCCATCGTTGACAAATTATTTTCTTGTCTTTTTGTAAATAGATCCATCCATGCTTGATAGGGGACAATTTGATTGGAGCTTGGCAAGTAAGTATCGGATAAATAAAGATAACCACTGACAAAATACGAAAGATATCCGGGGATAAGTTTGCTCTCTCCTTTAGTGATCGGCCCACCAATTGTAAATTCCACATTATCCGTATTGAAACCGCTGGCACCGGATAAATGATCTGTTTTATAGCGGAATGAACCTTGAAAACTAGCTGCGCCTTCTTTTAATTTGACATCAATAATTCCGGACATAGCCTGTCCATATTCCGCATTAAACCCTCCCGTGATGATCTCCAGTTCTTCAATTGCGTTCGAATTAACATATAAGCTGGAAGTTTCACCCGTTAATGGGTCTTTGATGGAAAGTCCGTCTACAATGAACTGACTTTCATCCACACGACCACCTCGAATATGGATCTCATTGTTTGATGTGGAAACACCGGCTTGCTGACCAACGATATCGGCAACGCTTTCAACGATCTTTCCCATGAGATCATCAGAAGAAACCGATACGGAAGATGCGGTTGATGAAGCATCGATCAAGGGCTTTTCACCTACGACCACGACATCTTCTCCCAAAGCCAGAACGGTAGTTTCCAGTTCTACATCGATACGGATATTTTCACCTTCGTCCAGTTCGATACCCCCGTGCAGGTGCTGTTTGTATCCGATCATCGAAACCATCATGTCGTAAGTACCGGATCCCATTCCTGTAATTAGGTAAGATCCGTCCATACTTGTCGCGGCGCCGTAATAGGTACCTTTTAAAATGATATTTACGCCCGCCATCGGTTCTTTTGTTTCGGCATCGGTAACTACACCTCGTATCGTGGCGCCAAAAGCATTTATAGCCAGTATTAGCAAACAAATAATTTTAATGCTGATTTTAAGTTTTTTCATACTAACCATCAATCTCGAAAATATGTCTGAAAAGATCATCAATATTTTCGTTACCATTTAAAAAGTAAAGTGGTACTGAAAAATAATAACTGGTACCATCGCCGATCGGTGTTTCGATCATTATTGGGGGTGTACCCTTATAATCGCTTTTATATCTGCCAACACCCGTATCCAGAGAATCATGAGCAAAATGATATCTTAAAGTTGATGAACTTCCGGGTAAGATCGCATATAATTTATCCGGAACGGTTTTCCCTGTTTGAAGAATCAAAGTTGTATCCAGCATAGTGTCTTCCCAAACAGGAACAATATTGATACCCGGGAATATTCTTCCGGTAGCACTGTAAACATATGAAGAATCGATATCGGTAAAAGTCCAGGTTGTATCAGGTGGTCCAATATTTTCTGATTGTGCATTATCCATTAATAGGATCCCGCCGTCAGCAACAAAACGAGTTAATGCCAACGACGATTCGCTGACATTATTGCTGGCTTGATATGTAAACCAGAAAACTTTTGAAAAAGAGCTGAGATTTTATTCAATAACTGCCGGAGAATATGGTATTGTATTTGCTGTATTGGTTCTTGCGCCACCGA
>JAIPIT010000075.1 GCA_021734505.1 Fidelibacterota bacterium
TAGACAGGATTACAGGATTTACAGGATGTCTTTTTCTAAGTGGTTTATTAGTGATTGAGCTTTCTTAAGAATATCAATTTATATGATATTTTCCTGTAATTCTTACCTGTTTTTCAAATTTTTCACTTTTCTTCGAATTTCTGCTTTTTGCTCTCCGAAATTTATCAATAAACCAAGTTCGAGGCCTGTTGCTTTTAAGTAGTTAACCAATTGTACTTCATGTATTGGAAGTAAATGGCGAACAGATTTCAATTCTACTATAATACCATCATTGATTAGCATATCTACAACGAAATCACCGACATCTTCACCTTCATATTCCACTTTAATAGGATATTGATGTTTAATGTCTAAATCATCGACCTTTGATAATTCAATAAGCATGCAGTTTTCATAAACCTTTTCAAGGTAACCAAAGCCCATCTTGTTGTACACATTGAAAGCTGCTCCAATGATCTTTTCACTCACTTCTTCAAATAACATAATCGTCCCCTGATTTATTATCTAACTAAGCTAAATTAACAATATTTTTCGAACTTTACTTTTAACTAATTTCCTTCAATCCTTAAATGTGTTACCTATCACATATTCAAACTCTTTTATCCAGTTAATCCTGTTATCCTATCAATAACCCTTCCAGTTGATCCTGTTATCCTATCAATAACCCTTCCAGTTGATCCTGTTATCCTATCAATAACCCTTCCAGTTGATCCTGTTATCCTGTCCCAACCCATCATGTTGATCCTGTTATCCTGTCCCAACCTATCATGTTGATCCCGTTATCCTATCAATAACCCTTCCAGTTGATCCTGTTATCCTGTCTAAAATACAATCCCGTCTAATGCTTAAAGTGCCGCATGCCGGTAAACACCATCCCCACTCCAAGCTCATCCGCCTTGGCGATCACGCTCTTGTCACGCATGGATCCACCGGGCTGCACAATGGTTTTTATACCCGCGGTGTGTGCAATTTCAATATTATCGGGGAAGGGGAAAAATGCGTCTGAAACAAGGATTCCCTCACTCATTTTTTTATTAATTGTCTTTTCCCAATTATCCTCCTGATTGCATTCATTCAACAGATTTTCATGGCAGCGTTTGATGGTCAATTCAGTTGAATTTAAACGGTTCGGTTGACCACAACCCATACCTAAAAGCTGACAATAGCTTTTCTCCACTTTGCGAACAACGCAAATTGCGTTTGATTTTATCTGGCGGACAGCTTTTAGACCAAAATCCAGTAGTTCATCATCAATTTTGGGATTTACTTTTGTCACACATTCCATTTTATCTTTGATCTTCAGATCAGAATCCTGGTACAAGAGAGCATTGTGTAAGAATTTCATATCCTTTTGGGGTGTTAAAAAATGGGAATCATATTCCACCACCCGAAGATTCTTATGTAAAGAAAGGTATTCCAGCGCCTCTTCTGTAAATCCGGGTGCAACAATGATCTCGACAAATTTTCGCTCCGAACGATCGGTCGCATCCAGATAGAAGAACTTGACCGTTTCAAGCGTGACGGCGGTATTAAAAGCAATAACCGATCCAAAAGCAGAAATCGGATCGCCCGCCCAGGCATATTCCAATACGGTTCGTTGATCATCTCCTGTGCACAAACCACAAGGATTGGCATGCTTAATGACCGCACACGCATGCTGACGCATATCCCGTACCGATTCAATAGCCGCATACATATCAACCATATTATTATATGATATTTCTTTTCCATGAAGAACGTTCATATCGTAATAGCTGCGATCTACACCCCGCTGGCGAAGAAAATATCCATCCTGATGAGCATTCTCGCCATAACGTAATTTCTTGGCTTGATCAAAAGCAAAACGAAGAGATAATTCACCGGCCTGTTCATCCATGGTTGTGGCGATCAGAGAATCATAATCGGCTGTATGGTTAAAAGCTTTGCGCATAAGTTTAAAACGAGTTTCCTCTTTTAAGGCACCTCTGTTTTCTGCCAATTCTTCAAGCAGAACGGGGTAATCTTCCGGATCCACAACCGTCGCGACATATTTATAGTTTTTTGCAGATGCCCGAACCATCGTCGGACCACCAATATCAATGTTTTCTATTAACTCAGGCAGATCTGCGCCCTGTGCCCTTACTTTGGCAAACGGGTAGAGATTACAGACTACCATATCGATCGGCTCTATACCCAGCGCGGAGGCTTCTTTAGCGTCTTTTTCACGATCATATAGCAATGCTGATTCGATCTGGAAAGAAATAGTTTTCATCCTGCCGCCGAATGCTTCCGGATTTCCTGTTACTTTTGATATGTCGGTAACAACGATCCCGGCTTCTTCCAAAACTTTCTTGGTGCCACCCGTGGAAATGATCTCGCAATTCTGCCTTTCTAAAGCAGCTGCAAAATCTATCACTCCTGTCTTATCTGACACCGAGATCAATGCTCTTTTGATCTTGATCATGACGCTTTTTACTCCTTATCTTTTTTTCTGATCAACACATTATCGACAATTGTTCTTTCTCCATTTTCAAATTCCAAAAGAAAAAAAGCATTACCGGTATATTGAAAATCCTTTATCACAATTTTTCGTTCTGTCGAATATTTATAAAAATAATGTAGACTTACATGGTTCAAACTTGAGAAATCCAATATCTGTGTACTAATTCTCAATCCATTTTTCATCGCCCCAATAATGATGTCCGCTTCGACTATATAATACATGTTAATGATCCCGGAAATCTCTTTATCGATCCTGTAATCTTCGGGATCAACATCCTTCATATGCCATAAACTTAGCACTCCTCCGGAAATCAATGATTGCGGAGCATCATCCCATGCCACTTCATGATATTCTTGTAAGTTTTTATTGAATTCCTGATAAGCTTGAACCACTGTTTGAACATTTTTTGCCTCTTCAAAGCTTCTGGGAATATCAATTGCCCAAAATACACTCATTCCAAGCAGTAATAATGTCGTTAATACTTTCAGCCATAGTATCTCCGGATCAAAGATCCAATAAAACACCATTAGGATCAGGGGTAAAATAAATGGCAAAAAGCCCAACCATGCATCAATAGACTCAGGTTGAGTGAGGATCGTAATGAAACGGATCAGATCTGAAAATACCAAACAAGAGATCGCCGGCATCCAAACCGCCGCCGCAAGATGAAAACGGGTGCCTTTAAACCAAATAAAAAAGATCATCAGAATGGCTGTGATCAATAAAATACTTAACTCAGCCAATGAATCACAAAAGGTAAAAGATAAACCCAAGCCTTTAGTTAAATATGCCATGAGGGCTATACGTACAACAATATATATCCCCAAGCCTATCAGTAATCTGATGATAAATTCCCAGGCATTCGCATAATATTGCACGACTTTTAGTCGCTGTCGCTTACCTTTTTCGAGATTTGTGGGCATTGTCAAATTCTTTCATCCTATGTAGGGAGCAGGCATCAGTCTACGCTCTGCGAGCTACGCCCGACACGTGCCTGTTCCTTACACTTCGTTTTTATTTTTCACCTTCTCAACAATATTTTTAAAAATGCTCATCCCTTCACCGTCTTCCGAAATATCGGGATTCGTGCGTTTCTTTCCTGCCCAATCGGGATGATTGTAAAGGGATAAATATGCTTCGGGGTGAGGCATCAGACCAAAAACCTGTCCGCTGACATCACAAAGTCCGGCACAATTCAATTCAGAACCATTGGGGTTTGCGGGATAATCTGTTGTTGAATTACCATCTTTATCAGTATAAGTCAAAACATTGAGTTTGTTTTCTATAATACAGGCTTTGATCTCTTCATCACGAATAATAAGCTTACCCTCACCATGACGCACAGGTAGATCCATGCCTTTGATATTTTTATCACTTAGGAAGGGTGTGGGATTATCGGGAGTAATGCTGCAATGAACCCATCTGTCTTCAAATTTTCCCGATGCATTATTTGTAAGCGTGACTTCCTGACCATAATTGCCGCCGATATTGGGTAGTAAGCCCATTTTCACCAAAGCCTGAAAGCCATTACAGACTCCGATGATATATTTTCCATTTTTCAGGAATTGACTGATCTCGTCGATAAACAGCTTCCCTGAACTCATTTTTTTGAATTTGAATTTGTTTGCAAGAACTTTTGCCGACCCAATATCATCGCCAAACGAGAATCCGCCGGGGAAATTCAGGATATCATAGTTATGAATGGAATCCCGTTCCTGAAATAATTCATTCAAGTGCAAAATGGTCGCTTCCGCTCCAAGTAAATGGTATGCAGCCGCCATTTCCTCTTCACAATTAATGCCAAATCCGGTCACCACCAGCGCTTTAACCATTATTTTTCCTTTATTTTCTTAATCCATTGCTCCAGGATTCTTGCAGATCCCGAACCTTGGAATTAATAGCTTCTATCCCTTCAATGAAAACTGTCATATTGTCTTCATCAGTAACTTGACCCAATTGTCTGCAATCATCTGCGAACAATTTTTCAAAAGCTTTCGCTTTCTTTTCAGGAACGCTCACAACAAAACGGGAATGCGATTCTGAGAATAGTTCAGCCAATGCCCCGATCTCAGTCTCGGGAATTTCGATCTTGCATCCTTTGTTACCACCAAATGCAGATTCCGTCAGAGCAACGGCAAGTCCACCATCAGACATATCATGCGCAGATGCGATCAATTCCTTTTCATTTGCCTTTGCCATCTTGTCATATATGCGTTTTGCATCTTCTTTTCTCACTTTTGGAACATTGGCGCCCAAAACATCAAATAAAGCATAACATTCGGAACCGCCAAGTTCATTGTAGGTCTTACCCACCTGATAGATCACATCACCCGCTTCTTTGAAATCTGATGTGATCGTTTTGCGAACATCATCGATCTTAGCTACCATAGAATAAAGAATAGTCGGAGGAACGGAGATCTTCACCTTACCTTTTTTAAAATCATTCTTCATACTGTCTTTGCCGGAAGTCAGGGGAATATTGAAATAGGTCGTCATATCATAAAGAGCTTCGTTCATTTGAACCAACTGGGCCAGTTTGTATTTTCCATCAGGATTTTTCTTTTCATCATACAAGGAATCCGGAACACAAAAATTGTCATTCACGGTCCAGAAAATACCGTCTTTTTCATTCGGATCGGGTAATTTACCGCCCACGGCTATGATCTGGCGAACCGCTTCATCAAAGGAACCTGCGGACATTTCATATGCATCAATATCACCATAACGGGGTATAATACCATTAGAAACAGCTACTCCGGTAAAATCTTTGTGATTAATTCTGATCACACCGGCATCCTGAGGAGCGTTTCCATTTTCACCCATCAGGGGTTTAATAACAGTTTTGCCCTTCACTTCATGATCATAAACACGGATCACAGGGTCTTTTGAGCAAATGTTCAGACTACCCATTAATTTCATGAGAATATCATTGTAATCTGCATCTACGATACCCGGTTCCTGAAGCTTGGGGGTTTTCCATTCGGCTTCCATCTGTTTTTTGGGAACGGCATTGTGCATAAAATCCAGATCCAGATAAGCTGCCCGTTCTTCTTTATATCGAATATCAAGATAACCGGAATTCGTAAAATATCCGATATCGGTGATCTCGACCTCATAATCTTTAGCCATCGCTGATAAAGCATCCATTTTATCGGGTTCAATCACAAAACTCATGCGTTCTTGAGATTCTGAAACAAATATTTCCCAGGGTTGTAGACCATGATATTTTAAAGGTGCTTTATCCAATTCAACAACCGCACCACCTGTGATCTCGGCCAATTCTCCGATCGAAGATGAAAGTCCGCCTGCTCCATTATCGGTCGATGATTTTAACAAACCTGATCTGGCGGCTTTTTCCATGAAATCGGACATGTTTTTCTGGGTGATCGGTGAGCCGATCTGCACAGCTGAACGAGGAGAATGTTCATCGATCTCTAAGGATGAAAAAGTTGCACCATGAATGCCGTCTTTACCGATACGGCCACCGGCCATCACAATGCGGTCACCGATATCTATGGGTTTATCCCAGGAAGGTTTCCCATTGTAATACATCGGCATGACTGCGGCTGTCCCGCAATAAACAAGCGGTTTCCCGCGAAAACGGTCGTCAAACACAATGGAACCGTTTATGGTTGGGATACCGGATTTATTCCCACCGTCTTCAATACCCTTTACTACACCGGACATAATTCGACGAGGATGTAATTGACCTTCAAGTAATTCACCATTATAATAAGGTGAGCCGAAGCAAAGGACATTGGTGTTGAACAAACATTTTCCCCCGCCGATGCCCGTTCCCATGGGATCACGATTCACACCGACGATGCCCGTCAATGCACCACCGTAAGGATCCAATGCTGATGGTGAATTGTGCGTCTCCACTTTCCAGATGAAAACACTTTCATCATCGATCTTGACCACTCCGGCATTATCATTAAAAACTTTCAATATCCAGTCATTTCCGCCTTTTTCAAAGCGTTCACGAATGATCTTGGTGGAATTGTAAATATAAGTTTTAAACAGGGAATCGATCTTTTTTTCTTCGCCCGTATCAAGATCTTTGTATGTAATGATCGCATTGAATTCTTTATGCTTACAATGCTCGCTCCAGGTCTGTCCCAAGACTTCCAATTCACAATCTGTAGGAACCTCAGACATGCCGATCCGTTTTCTGAGAGTCTTGGTCTTGTCATTTAAATAATGATCTCTGATCGTCTGCATTTCTTTCAGATCAAGTGAGAGAAGCATATTTTTGGAAAGCTCCAATAATTCATCATCACTTCTATCAATATCGATATGATCGATCCGGACGTCACTTTTGATCAAAACGGTCGGAACGTATTCGATCTTACTCTTTAGCTTTCCAAATTCGATATGATTGATAAGGGGATTCCCAAGCAATTCATTTCCCAGGAACTTAAGATCATCATCGGAAAGCATATTTTCGATATAGTAGTATTCACCGGTAAATATGAATTGCTCTCCGCTCTCAATATCTATATTAAAAAAATCTGCATATGTTTTTTGTGCCGAGACACCTTCATCATCCGTAACTCCGGGTAATTTCGCCATAAAAAGATGCCGTTGAAAAGCCGGATCAATAAAAAGGTAATCCATATATACATCATGCAAGATCGCATCTTTCAAACTTTGTTCCGCAAGATCCCGGATCTCAATTTTTGTCTTTTCAGACAGAATAGTAAATATTTTTGAAGTACGGACAGAGCCTGTTGTAATTTGAAAATACCGCTTTGCGTCCTGCTCAAGGGCTTTCCCCGAAACATCGGGAATATTGTCTTTAAGCATTAACTGGATCGTATAGGTATTCACTGAGTCTCCTATTTATTTTTTAAAGCGTTATTATGAATATCTTCGATATTAATTATTCCTGGAAACCAACCTTTTGTCGGTGGCTTTCTATTGGGATTTTTATTAATTAATACATCAATTCTATCTGTAAAATCTAAAGCGATATAATTCTTCTTTTCCTTACCATCTATGTTATCAACCATACAAATTATACAAGATTCATCACCTTCAGTGAAACTCGTCAAAAATGATTTATACTCTTTTTTCGCCTGTTCATATATTGGAAAAATATCATTACGAATAATATTATAATGAAAATCGAACAATGGTTGTATTCCATTTCCTATTTTTAAGTACTCTTCTCCATACTCATTTTCTTCAAATGTCATTCTTATAACGCGTGCTCTTTTTTCATCTTCGCCAATAATATGTCTATTTATCCCAATTGTTTTCATTGGTAGACTATTATGTTGAATTTCATTTCTAAAACAATAAAGATATTGTGCATCTTTATTATTTTTTCTTACTGTATCGTATTCTCTTTTAATCTTTTCATGAACTTTTGGTAATATTTTTTCAAATAGACCTTTATTATCTTGTGAACCCAATAAATGATCAATATAACATCTGAATGAAGCGGCTAAATTCAATAAATTTCTATTAATATTTGTAATTTTTATTGTTAATTCTTCAATTATTGAACCCTCAATGAATATACTATGAGTTATAGAGTAAATTGCTGAACAATAATCATTGTAATTACCAATTAGTATGAATAAAAGCTGTTCAATATTGTAATACCGTTCTAGCTTTTCCACAATATCATAGTATGAATTAAGATCTTTGGGGCTCAATTCAATTTCTTTAATAATATCACAATCTTTAAGAACTCTAACTTTCATTTTATCTCTATACCTTAATTCTCATACCTATCACTCATAATTTATAACTCATAATTCATAATTATCTTAACTCTCAACCTTATAACTCAATCGCTGCGGATCAAGTCCTTTGGTATCTATGATTATTTCAGGTTTTTCTATTATTTTGCCGCAAACTTTTGCTTCATATTTCAGTTTTGCTGCATCTCTGATGATGGCTTCGGCTTCTTCAGCAGGAACTACCAGCAACATACCATTACCTTGATTCCACAGCCGATAGGCTTGTTCTTCAGATATCTTTCCAATTTCCTGTACGGCCATCATGACAGGAAGCGGTGCATAGATATCATTCAGTTCGGCACCATAGCCGCTGACTTTCAGAACGCGACCAAAATTATCACCCAGTCCCCCGCCGGTAATATGAGAAATACCTTTTAAATTATGTCCGGCTTTACGCAAGGCAGTGATCAGAGGTGTATAAATAAGTGATGGGGTCAATAATGCCTCGCCCCAGGTACTGTCGCAATAAGGATGTTTATGCCATTCCGGTCCGAAATTATCTTCCATAATGCGACGTAAAAGAGAATAACCGTTAGAACGAAATCCGCGGCTTTTCAATGTGATCACAACATCACCGGGTTTAATATCGGCTCCATCAATGGGATCCAATCCTTCAGGTAACATTGAAACACCGGCAGCACACCAATTGAAATGCATTTTATCCCCGTAACCGCCGACACGATTTCCCATTTCAGCAATTTCTCCACCTGTTATGACAACCTTGGCAAAATTTGCCGCTTCATTCAGTCCCTGCATCAATTTATCAATGATATTGTGATCCAGATGATCCACATCAAGGATATTTGTCATATTGACCGTTTCCATGCCGTTCGCAGCCAGATCATCGGCCGTCATGGCGATCAGATCATAACCGATCGTAGTATAAATTTCTGTGC
>JAIPIT010000076.1 GCA_021734505.1 Fidelibacterota bacterium
CTTCCACCCATTGGAGATATCATTTCGCATTCGACATGGAAGGTCATCATTATTACATCCATGGGTGTGGGTTTATCATTTACTCCAATTAAGAATTATGAAGGAGCCGGTGCCTCAAAACTGGGGACCGTGATGTTATACTTACTCATCGGTGTGATCGGAGCTTCCGCGAACTTGAAAGCGGTTATGGAATATCCGGCCTTATTCGGAATGGGCATGACATGGCTGGCGATCCATTTACTGATCCTTTTTATTGTAATGAAGCTTATCAAAGCGCCTCTTTTCTTTATGGCGGTCGGGTCACAGGCAAATGTCGGTGGTGCGGCTTCAGCTCCCATTGTAGCATCTGCTTTCCATCCGGCGCTTGCATCTGTGGGTGTGATGCTGGGTATTGCAGGATACGTGCTCGGCACCTATGCGGCACTGTTATGTGCCAAATTGCTGTTATTGGTATCCTAATGGATTTTTAATTAAAATCTGCTTACATTAGTGGACAATAACCTTATGAGGAAGAAAAACGATGGCGGCATCTTGTCTGATCATTCAAAAAAATGATGGAGACCGTAAAAGGTTTGAAGCCATCCGTTCATCGGCCGAATCGCTCATTAATAAACATTTGGGAGAGTACTTTAAATCAATTAAATACTCCTCCCCTGATGAAAATTCCTTTCTCATTCAATTTATTAAGGACGACACAGAAAATTTCCTCTCGGATGACCGCGGATGGATACATATTGAAGGAACCGTATTTTCACTTAAAGAAACAAAGCTTCATAATATTCAAAGTCTTTGGGATACTTATCAGAAATCTGCCAATATTGATGACTTTGCTAATTCCCTGGATGGGCATTTCGTGATTAAGATCCACGATATGAACAAAAGAGCATATTTTGTCATCAATGATTTTATCAAGGACAAAACGCAGTACTATACTGAAAATGACGATTGTTTCTTTTACTCTACTTTTTCATACCTGAGCGCTCTTGTAAACAAGCCGATTATAGATAAAAATGCTGTTAATGAGTTCATGTGGAGATATTATGTTCTGACCGAAAGAAGCCTCCTTGAGAACACCTATCGGATGATGCCGGCATCGGTTCATGAGATATCCTCCGATCGTGTTGATATCAATCCCTACTGGGCATGGCCTCGATCTTTTTCCGATAGATCTTTTAAAGATCAGGTTGAGGATGCCAAAGAAAATATGAGCGAAACCGCACGTCTTCTGGGTGAGAATTTCAAGGTACATCTTGATTTTACACAAGGTCAGGACTGTCGACAGAACATAGCTGCTTTTCTTGAGCAGAAGCAAGATTTCTCTACGTCCATATTTGGGAAAGAGGGTTTTGAAGAAGTCAAAAATACTGCTGAGATCGCCTCTCGTTACAACATTGAACACCATCGAATTGTTCTTGAAGATGACTATCTTGAATATCCCCTGAAACACTTTGACCGTGCGATCTATCTCGGATCGGGTGAGGAGCCCGGACACCAATTGGGGCGCATTTTGTATATGCGGGAAAAACAGGGGCAGTTCGGTAATGCGGTTTGCAACGGAATGGATGGACATTTTTATAAGAACGGCTTATGGGATGAAATGTACACTTTTAATTTTTACCGCGAACCCAAATCACTGCCGGTAAATATGTTCTTGGACCTCAGGATGCTGAGCCAGGATTATTCAGATGATATTTTTTCTGATGAGATCAAACAGATCAAAAAAAATTCCAGAAATTACTTTTATGCATTGATCACCGGATCTGTCAAAGGCATGGAAAATTCACCCATCTCCATGCAAGTTGATAAATTTGACCTTTCACACTGGCTGAATTTTACATTGGTGGCAAACTCGGCATCAAACACCTTGATCAATGCATTTTCTCCTTTGCTTTTCAGACGGAATCTAGAACTGGCTTTAAGGGTGCCGGTAAAATGGAAATTCAATCTTTCAAAATTCCAGCGCGCATTGGTTCATGGTTTGCACCCGGAATTGGCCGCTGAACCCACTGACTTCAGCGGTGTGAACATGAAACCCAAAAACTTTATTACTTATATACCCTTTATTTTGAAATATTCCTGGCATCAATCAGGCAGATTAAGGAATAAGATATTAAGAAAGATAGGATTTCATCCCAAAACCCACCTGCAGGAGGCTTGGGACTATTCTGCTGTTTATAAAACACTGTATTCTCAGATTATCCGGGAAAATAGGGCAAAGATCATCAATATGAAGATCAAAGATATCCTGAATCAGGAACATTGGATTAATTTCGTTGATAATATTACTATGGATAATGAAAAACTCAGTACTTATGAATACTTTTTTAAGATCATGAGTTTAGACAAGTATTATCAAATAGCAGAAGATATTTTTTCCGGTTTAAAAAAATAATTTATTTTATTATATTTGATGTAAATATTACACAGGACATCTTATCAACAGGAGGAAAGATGAAAAAGGGACTAGTCATTTTTCTAGGGGTTATCATCGTAATTGTTATCGTTGCCGTAATAGCCATGATCAGCTTCAATAAACAATATCAGGATTTGTTAAAAGAAGTTGATATGGAATATTCCGAAATCGACAATATCGACCTGACGCAAATTAACGACGGGGAATATAGTGCCCGTTTTGGTAAGATACCGGTTATTGCGGATCTTAAAGTAAAGGTTGAAGATAATCGGATCGTTTCTATCACAATGGTAGAACAATCATCCGGCCCCGGATATGAGGCACTGGAGACCATTGATCGTATCATTGAAAAACAGCAACCTAAAGTTGATGTTGTCACGGGAGCAACGACCAGTTCAAAGGTCATTATGATCGCGGTAAAAAAGGCGTTAAACCAAGAATAACATATGTGTTGAATTAACATAGAGCCACACCATGGTGTGGCTCAATAGTATTATTTGTAATTTGTAGAGACATGCCATGGCATGTCTCATAAAGTTATCATATCAATTCAACCACTTCTTCATAAACCGGAATATGCGTATACCAACCCAATTTTTCATCAATGAGTTTTTTCAGGTTCTTGCTTGAATCGGGCTCACCGTGTACAATGAAAGTTTGCTTGGGTGCTCTTTCAAAACCACCCAGCCAGTTAAGGATCTCTCCATAATCCGCATGTGCAGAAAAATCGGAGATCGTTTCAATACTTGCTGCTGATTTTATCTTCTGGCCGTGAATTTTGATCTTATCATTGCCCCGCTGCAATGCACGTCCCCTTGTTCCTTCTGCCTGGTAACCGACAAAAACAATGGTGTTTTTCTTCCTTGGTAAACGCTGAATAAGATGGTGTAAGATACGACCGCCGGTAAGCATTCCGCTTGCGGAAATAATGATACAGGGTTCTTGTGAAGCATTTATACGTTTGGAGGCATCCACGGATTCTGTAAATTCGGTACGCTGTGTCATCAGTACGTCAGTCCCCTGATCTTTCAGCACATTGGCTTCTTTGTCGTAGATCTCGGTATGTTTTGAATATAATTTTGTCGCTTTGATAGCCATCGGGCTGTCTACATATACGGGAAGAACGGGAATGGCGCCTTGGCTTTCCAATTCACGAAGAGTATAAAGCAATTCTTGTGTTCGCCCAACGGCAAAAGCGGGAATGACCACAATGCCTCTTCTGGATATCGTATCATTGATAATCCTTGCCAATTCATTTTTTGGACCTCCTTGTTCGTGTAAACGATCGCCATAAGTCGATTCTACAAGGAGATAATCTGTATCCCTTATCGGTGAAGGGTCTTTAAGGATTGGTCGATCATATCGGCCGAGATCGCCTGAAAATACGATCTTTCTTTCCTCTCCGTTCTGCTCCCAACGTGCGATGGCAAACGCCGAACCTAAAATATGCCCTGCATCCTGAAATGTCATTAGAACTTCAGCACTTGGTCTAAAAGGAGTATTATAGGGAATCCCTTTTAAAAGCGAGATCGCTTTTTGAGCATCTTCAGTGGAATAAAGGGGTAAAGCGGGACTATGCTTACTGATACCTTTTTTATTGGCATATTTTGCATCTTCTTCCTGAAGATGAGCGGAATCGAGCAGCATTATTTTCAAAAGGTCTTTGGTTGGTTCTGTACAATAAACGGGTTTATTATAACCCTGTTTGATCATTCGCGGCAAATAACCGGTATGGTCAATGTGAGCGTGTGTTAAAACTATAGCGTCAAGTTCATTGATGTTTATTTTCAGCGGTGACCAGTTGCGCAGTCTTAATTCTTTCAATCCCTGGAATAAACCGCAATCGACCATGATCCGGCTATTTTGATGAGTAAACAGGTATTTTGAACCAGTGACGGTACCTGTTGCACCTAAAAAGCTAATGGAAGCCATAGTATTTCCTGTCGTTTATGGATTAAAAAATGATTCTAGGGATGCTCTGATGCGATTTAAAACGATCTCTTTTCCACGCTGATTAAGATGAATGCCGTCAATAAAATACTTATCAATATCTAATCCGTTATCTGATATAGTATTCATATGATTCAGAAGATCGATCAATTCAATGTTTTGTTCGCGACTTATTTCCAGCATGATATTGTAAATTTCCTGATTAATCCTTACTCGAAAAGCATCCGTTTCAAGCGCCATATTATAATTATTCAGAGCTTCTTCGTATTTACCTTCTTTTTCGGCGATGACTGCCCTGCAATAATAATAAATCGATGTTCCGGGTTCCCATGCTTCTAAGTCGTTGATCCATCTTTCTATAGTAAAACGATCTGCGTTATCCACAAGCACAGCGCATTCCCTGGCAAAATCTTCGTCTTTTAATTCCTTATCTACAAAAAGTGAACGATAAGGCGTCGCCACGATATTGACCGGCATACTAACAAGAAAAATCGGACATTCGCTCTTTTGAGATATTTTGAACAGATTTCTTTGAAAATAGTTGACCGGCTCCCAAAATACTTGTGAATCATACGGTATGATCCAATCATCGATATTTTCAGGTGGAAATACATTCTGATTTTCTTTTTTTATATAGACAAACCTCTCAAGTACTTGTATAAATCGATGGTTTTTCATGGAAACATAGAAGTTAAGTCCCCAGTAATTCTCAATATCCTGCAACCAATCACTTTTTCTGGGGATCCCATAGTATTCGTTGCCTCCCGTAACAACTACACATGCATCGGCTTCATATTTAACCGAATTTTTTAAAAGTCGTTTAACGGCAAAACTGTTTGTAAATGGTACGGCCAGCTGTACAAAATCATAATAAGTCCCGTCTTCATCGGTATAATCTTCAATTAAAGGTTTTTCATTTGCATCGCTAAAAGATGAACATAAAGTTTGATCTCCGATAATAAATATGCGGTAAGAATTCTCCGGTTTATCTATCGGGATCTTTTGTGGAAGAATATTGACATCAGGAAATTGTTTAGCTGAAACAAAACGACGATAATATATTGGATTCAATTGGTAGTACAGTCCGTCTTCACTTTTATTAAAAAGCAGATAGGATTCTCCAATTCCCAAAAATCTCAGGGCGAGTTCCAACAGTATCACGATCAGGATCGGTGAAAACCGGAAAAACACATCATAGGCAAGACGTCTGAAGGATACTTTCATATTACATCGGAAAGGGGGTTGATCCCGAATTTGCTCCCAAAATTACTATGAGAAAAATAAGGAAAAGTATGAAAACCGAAACCAAAATGTAATGATGCCGGTCAAACACAAAATCAATCATTGTTTTTAACAAAGATCTGAATTCATTCATAATGTTTCCTTTTCCTGGTTTTAATATAAGTCTATTGCACTAAATTGGCAAAGAAAGTTAAGGTTAAGGTTAAGGTTGTTTGTTCACCTGTTTGTCCATCGCAGCTTTCTTGAAGCGCAGGTGGTAGCGAAGATGGAAAGTCGCAGAGCGTAGGAGGCGGGCTGAGTATATTGAATGATCTTAGTTCTTTTTATTGAAAAGCATCGGCAAGATGAAAAGGTTACTCAGATTGATCATAATATGGGTAACCGCAACCAAATATATACTACCTCCCATTGCGACAATAACACACAGACACATTGAAATGATAAATATCAAGATCGTAGCCCAAAAATCCTGAACACCGGCATGAAGCAAACTGAAAACGGATGAAATGATCAGTGATGCCCATATCCAGTGATCCCAGATATTTATAATGGCCATAAAAATAAAACCCCGGAACATGATCTCTTCAACCACGGAGCCTACCACAGAGATCCCCAATGCCCATCTTTTTTGCACTTTTGTTTCCGGCAGCAAATGATCAGTTCGATGCATCCATTCTGAAATATTTTGTTTTTGAATGGCTGCAACAAACAAATCAAACAATGCTGTTAAAATGACCAAAACTATTCCGACAGCAAGCCCTAAAGCAATATCTTTCAGAAGCGCATCACTTAAAAACAGTTTATTTAAAGCGTCTAACCAATTAGTCAGTCCGGGGTGTCCAACATAAGAGCGTTCAACTATAAAATAGATAGTTGTGTAAACAGCAAATAATACAATCGCTGTGATCGCTTGTTGGATCATACCTAGAGAATTCCACAACTGCTCCGGACTTATTTTCAATCTTTTATGATTGTTTTCTTCATTTTTCATATATTTTGACGCTTTTATCCGTGTTGCTTACCCAGGGATTATCCTTTATATAATATCGCCAGGGAAATTCTTTACCCTGTTTGATTCCCACACGTGTCGAACGACCGATCTGTTCCGACAAATAGATCGTTTCTTTTTCGATCCAAATATTCTTTCCGCAAAGATCCAGTCCGTTTTCACTGCGTCCTATACCAAAGGCCTTACAGAGTTTTGCAGGTCCATTTGTCAAATTATGATATTGAGCCTTTTTATTACTCAATTGACCAAATCTTCGTTTCATCATTTCATCAATTCCTTCAAGAGGCTCCAGCGCTCTGATCAAGATCGCATCGCCCTGTCCGGCCGGACCGCATACGACATTACAGCAAAAGTGCATACCGTACGTAAAATATACGTAAAGATGTCCGGGTTCTCCGAACATGACCTCATTTCGTTTTGTTTTCCCTTTATAAGAATGTGATGCCGGATCATTTTTCTGTTTATATGCTTCTGTTTCTACGATCCTGCCGATCAGAAAACTGTCTTTTCCAATATATCGAACTAAGCGGCAACCGAGCAGATCAACCGCTATGCTGTGTATGTCGTTTTGATAAAAGGATCGGCTTAACTGATTGTTCATGATGATTTATTAAGAAGATCATGCAAGAATTTCAATGCATCGGTATAACTATTTTCTTTTTTGCCGTAAAATTGTTTAACGCAAACCTCTTTTGTCACAGATGTTTGCCTGAAATCCTCGCGCTCGTAGATATTGGAAAGATGTACTTCCACCACGGGGATAGTAAGTAATTCTATGGCATCTCTTATCGCGTAACTGTAATGAGTAAATGCCGCAGGGTTTATGATCACCGCGTGATAGAGTTTTCTTGATCTGTGAAGGGTTTTAATGATCTTTTCTTCAGAGTTGAACTGATAGATCGATATTTCCAAACCCAGTTCAGTTGCAAACATCCTGATCTTTTTGTTCAATTTATCAAGGGTCAAATTACCGTATTGTTCTTTATCCCGGTGACCCAGCATGTTCAAGTTTGGACCGTGGATCACACAGATCTTTTTTATGTTATTCAATTCTTTACTCATTATTGAACTCCTCAATCCACTTCGTTTTTCAACCAGATCAGGATTTCTCTGACTTTTTCAAGTTCTATGCCTTTCACTACCACAGGTGAAGCAATATCTTTTAACAGAACAAAATTCAATTCCCCGTCGCGAACTTTTTTATCATGTCTTACGGCACTTAAAGCCATTTCAATATCTAAATTTTCTAACTTGCTACCCAACTTGATCTCTTTTAGCTTGCCTATCGCCCAGTTTGCTTTTTGTGGATCCAGTCCACTTTCTACCACACTTAATTTCAGTGCGGCTATCATGCCCAATATTACGGTTTCACCATGTAGGAATTTACCGAATCCGCAACTTTTTTCGATCGCATGCCCTATCGTATGGCCAAAATTCAGTACCATCCTTTTTCCGGATTCTTTCTCGTCTTCAGCTACGATCTCAGCTTTGATCTCGACCGATCTCTGAATAATATCAGAAACCAATTCAATGTCTTTCAAATCGAGAATTATGTTTTTTGAATTTATACAGAGCTCCAAAAACGAAAGATCTTTAATAAAACCATATTTCAGTATCTCACCATAACCGCAAATAAGCTCTCTGGGATCCAAGGTTTTCAATACTCTCGGGTCTATTAAAACGGTTTTAGGCTGATAAAAGGCACCGATGAGATTTTTTCCGGCATTGTGATTTACCCCTACCTTGCCTCCAACAGAAGAATCAACTTGCGATAAAAGTGTTGTTGGAATTTGTATGAACGGGATCCCGCGATATAAGCTTGAAGCGATGAAACCTGAAATATCACCAACGATCCCACCGCCAAGTGCGATAATAAAAGATGAACGATCGAATTCATTTTCTATCAACACATCATACATTTCTGAAACAGTTTTAAGTTTCTTTTCTCCCTCTCCACTTGGAAGAACAAATGATTCAACATTGTATCCACTTGTTTTCAATGACCTTACAACACGTTCCAAATATAATTTTTTAACGGTTTTTGATGTAAACAAGGCGACCTTTGTCCCACTTTTTGCATAACGGGCAAGTTCCAAGCCCACTCCCATCAGTAAATGTTGATCGATAAGTATCTTGTAAGGATGTTCCTTAATGTTTACACTTACGGTTCTCATTCTAATTTACCTATGATTTCATTAACCGCTTCTGCCGCTGATAAGTTGTCTGTTTCTATTACCAGATCTGCTTGTTTATATATGGGGATCCTGGTATTTAGAATCTCCGTGATCCGCCCTGGATCAATGGGTTTTGGAAGCAGAGGCCTGTCCTCGTTTTTAATTCGTTCCAAGATCACTTTTGGACTGGCTTTCAACCATATGACCTTACCGAGTTTTTTCATCCAGATCCGGTTGCTCTCCTTTAAGGGGAAACCGCCTCCTGTCGCAATTACAGAGGGTTGTTTTAAATTCAATTCAAACGCCGTTTTAGTTTCCTTCTCACGAAAAGAG
>JAIPIT010000077.1 GCA_021734505.1 Fidelibacterota bacterium
TCATAGAATATAATACACCCACACTTTATCAGGGAACGGTATTTGAAAAAATTAAATTGACCTTCAAGGACGGCAAGATCGTTAAGGTTGACGGTGACGATGTTGAACGTCTTGAAGAGATATTCAATACCGATGAAGGCGCCCGCTATGTGGGTGAATTTGCCATTGGCATGAATCCATATATCAATCGCCCCATGAAAGATATACTTTTTGATGAAAAGATAGCCGGATCGATCCATTTTACTCCGGGTAATTCCTATGACAACGCTTTTAACGGTAACCGTTCCGCCATTCACTGGGATCTGGTTTTGCGTCAAACACCTGAATGTGGGGGCGGCGAGATTTGGTTTGATGATGTTTTGATCAGAAAAGATGGTATGTTCGTATTGGATGAATTGAAATCTCTTAATCCGGAAAACTTGAAATAAATTTATGTCAGAGAGAGCATTATCAACTGTTGTTTCTGTCCGAAAAGTGCAAAAATATCATCGTGGTGATATTCTTAAAGCTGTCGAAGAGATTTATGTAGCTGCAGGTGGGCCGGATCCAAAAGGTAAAAGAATTCTGCTTAAACCCAATATCTTAGCTGATCTGGCACCTGAAAGGGCTGTGACAACCCATCCGGAGGTATTTCGTGCTGTTGCCATGTATTTTCAATCTCGTGGCGCTACGATCCTCGCAGGCGATTCACCGGCTCTTCATAGCAACGGATTTTCGGGCAAAGTATGTGGAATTGGTCCTGTTTGTGACGAATTGGGCATAGAATGGGTCGATTTTACAGTTGATCCTATTCATCGGAACGGTTTTAAATTTGCCCGTATTCTGGATGAAGTTGACATGGTGATATCCTTGCCTAAACTTAAGACCCATGAATTGGCCTATTACACGGGAGCGACAAAGAACCTTTTTGGTTTGATCCCGGGACTTTCAAAAGCTCTCTTGCATGCAAAATATCCCAATCGTAATGCTTTTTCCGCAATGATCGTGGACGTAATGGAAGCAATTAAACCCACGTTTGCCATTATGGATGCTATTATAGGTATGGAAGGGGCAGGACCGCAAAACGGTCAACCCAAATATATTGGCTTGATCCTTGGCTCTTGTAATCATATAGCTTTGGATATTGTTGCATCTCAGGTCGTTGGCTATAATCCTATGGATATACCGATGTTGGCGCATGCTGTCAAGAAAGGCATACAAGTAAAAGATATAAATGATATCAAAATTGAAGGCGGCACGATCAGGGAGTTTAAAGTAAAAAGTTTTAAGCGAATTCCTATTGATCGCCGCTATAATTTGATCTACATGGGTGTACGCTACGAGCGTATGAGAAGACGGTTTGATCGCAGGCCGATCTTTGATCATGATGTTTGCATCCTTTGCAAGAAATGCATTCAAATATGTAAAGCTGAGGCTTTGGAGGTCAAAGACGGTAAAATACATATTCACGATCCCAATTGCATTAGATGCTATTGCTGTCATGAAGTATGTCCCGTCAACGCCATTGAAATTAAACGGAAGGTATTCAGATGAAAAAAATATTCGTCTTTACAATAGCTCTATTTTCCATTGCATTTGCATGTACATCTGCAATTATAAGCGGATCGGCAACAGTCGATGGACGTCCCATACTTTGGAAGAACAGAGATACCGGCACTGTGGAAAATAAATTTGTCTTTATCAGTGATAAAGGTTACGATTTTATGGGTGTAGCCAATGCAAAGGATATTGATAGTAAAGAAATTTGGATGGGGATGAATGAAAAGGGTTTCGCTATCATGAATACTGCATCCTATAATATCAATGAAGGTGTCACCTGTGATGTGGAATCCGATCAGGAAGGGCTTTTCATGCGTCTTGCACTTGAAACATGTTCAAATATGGCAGATTTCGAAGACCTTATAAGTATTTCTTCCGGAAAATGGGGAGTCGAAGCCAATTTTGGTGTAATAGATGCCGAAGGAAATGCCGCTTACTACGAAACAGGTTATTACGATTATACAAAGTTTGATGTCAATGATCCCGATGTTGCTCCCGGGGGATATATTGTTCGTACAAATTTTTCAGTGACCGGAAAAGGAGATAAAGGTCAAGGATATATCCGATACGACGCCAGCAATAAGTTATTCAAAGACCAGGATAAGTTCAGTATTGAAGTCATCTTAAATAAAGCAAGTCGTAATATGGATCACGGAGCTTTAAGAACGGATATTGGGAATATGAAACTTCCCAAAGATTTTGAAGATGAAACGCTGGTTGCATTTCAGGACTATATTGTTCGTTATTGGAGTGCTTCTGTTTTAATAGTCCAAGGTGTATTGCCGGGTGAAGATCCAAAAAATACAATGTTGTGGCCGGTTATGGGTTTTCCCTTAACGGCTATGGTAACCCCGGTGTTTTTCTCTTCGGGTAATAATTTACCGAATGTGATCATAACAGATACAAATGAAGCACCCTATCTGGTAAATGCTGCATTAAAGCTAAAAGATGAGCTTTTTCCGGTGAGTCATGACGACAAAGAAAATTATATGGACGTAGCCAAATTAAAGAACCGTAAAGATAACGGCTATTTCCAGGAGATCATGAAAGCCGAAAAGATCATTATCGAAAAAGCAAAAATAATAAGAAGCAGTCAGAGTAAAGAGGCAATATTAGATTACTATAAATGGCTTGATAACTATGTTGTAGATGTCTATGATAAACTTTTACCCTGCGAACCAATAAGAACTAATCTACCTAGATGTGATGACGAAAAGATCTGTAAATAGTAAGACGTAAAACGTGAAACGTAAGATGTAGGGAACAGGCATGCCTGTTCCTTTTTTTATGATAAAATATTATATTTTATAATTCAGCGTTTAATCACTTTATCACGTTTCTTTTTTATATAAGAAAATAAATGCTCCCACTATGATCACGGAACCGACAATGCTCAGTATGTCCGGTGTCTCATGTAGGAACATGATTGCAATAATTGCTGCAAACAAGACGTGCATATATTGGTATGGAGCAACATCAGAAGCACGTGAATATCTGTAAGATTCCGTTAAAAATATTTGTCCAATTCCTGCAAAAACACCAATTCCGAGGAGATATAACCATTGGGCGGGGGAAGGCATAACAAAATTAACGATGGAAAATGGAAGTATAACAATAAGAGAGATAAAAGAGAAGTAGAAGACAATTGTAGCCGGTTTTTCACCCCGAACATTTAAAAGCCTGATCATTGAATATGCAAATCCGGCAAATATTGCAGAGGTAAAACCGCTTAGTGCGGGAACAACTTCCATTTCGAAATGAGGTTTGATGATAAGCAAAGAGGCAAGAAAAGCAACAGTAATGGCAATGATCTTATATTTTCCCAGCTTTTCCTTAAGTAATAGAGCTGCAAAAAGAATGACAAAAAAAGGAGATAACTTATTTAGCATTGTACCATCGCTCAGGTTCAAATATGTTATGCTATAGAAGTAAAAAAGTACACCGCCTAAACCACCAAGTCCTCTTAAAATAAGAAATATTCGATTCTTTTTTTGTCCCCAAACCGAATCGCCATTTTTAATAATCAGCATAAGAGCTATGATCAGGGCAATGATATTCCTGAACAATACTTTTTCGAAAAGTGGGAGATCGCCGGATAAACGAACCATTAGAGACATTATGGCAAATGACAGTGACGAAACTGCCATAAAAATGATTGATTTTTTGTATCCGTTTTCCATTAAGAAAACTATAATAAAAACGCTAACTTTCATATCAAAATCTTGACTACGATTGATAATATCTTTACATTATCCGGCTATTATATAAATTATTTTTTAGGAGTAGATGATATCGTATCAAACTATTCAACATTTTTCAAGCAAGTCCAAAGGACACCGGAAGATATTTTTATTTATTCCGGAGAAAAATCTCTGACTTATAAAGAAGTTTTTGAATCTTCTCTCAAACTTGCTAATCATTTTCATCAACACGGTATTTCAAAAGATACCCGTGTCGTTGTGATGTTACCAAACATTCCAGAAATGATCTATACATGGTTGGCCCTCTCCCGTTTGGAGGCCATGATGATCCCCGTCAATATAAATTATAAATCTTTGGCTTTAAGATATATTATCGATGACAGCTCTGCAGTGTCTGTGATCTATCATGCGGACAATGAAGAAGACGTTTTGAATGCTACGAATATTCTTACCGGTTTGAATGTTTTTATCGGTATAGGTGATTGTAAGAATGAAGCGACAATAGATTTTATAAAATACACTGAAAAACCATTATTCGGAGGTCCTTATAATCCCGATGCTAATGATACAAATGTGATGTTTTACAGTGGTGCCGCTACGGGTCCGGCAAAATACGCGAAATATTCCAATTCCCAACTGTTTCGCAATACAAATGATTATTTATCTGCTGTCATGTTAAAACACAATGATGTTATATTTTCTCAATTCTCTTTGGCACATTTTATCGGATATATTTCTGTTATGAATGCAGTTGTCAATGCGGGGGCTTCCATAGCTATTTGTAATACTGATAATGAAGATGAAGTTAAAAAAACCTTAGAGATCTCACAAGCGAACTATATGGTTGCTGAACCTGCATATATTGCTTATCTGAATAAAAAAAATGATAAAGCATTTTTACCGGAATCGATACGATACGCGATCACCGGCGGTGGACGATTGAAAAAAGATATCCATGAAACTTTTACGAGTATTTATAAAATCCCGGTCTTTAAGATCTATGGAATGGTGGAAGCGGGACCTATACTTACAGTAAATACCAATACGGATAAACCTACTTCTATAGGAACGACTTTAAGTAATGTTACTATCGCCTTAAAAAAGGGTGATGTAATGCTTACGGAAGAAGTCATTGGTGAGATATGCGTGGTTTCTAATATTTTAACTGAAGATCTCCATAAATTATTGAGTGACAAATTTCACAATGGATGGTACCATACAGGAGATTTGGGTCGCTTGGATATGGATGGATATCTGTATTTTGTTGATCGTAAGGCTTATGTGATCAATGTAAGGGGTTTTGATGTTTATCCCGAACAAGTGGAAATAGCCCTGATGAAACATCCAAAGATCCGGGATGTGGTTGTTAAAGGAACTCCAAAGGACAGCTACTCCGAATCTATTCATGCTTATATTATCCAGGAAGAGGGAAAACGTCCAACAGATGATGAGCTTATTGCATTTTTAGAGAAAGAATTGCTCCGGTATCAGATACCTGAAAAATTTATATATGTCAATCACTTTCCAAAATCTCCAACAGGGAAAGTAGTTCGGCAGGCCTTAAAATAATAAACAACCCATTATGGAGGAAATATAATGGCAACTATGACCAAAGATATTCGCAATATAGGGCTGGTTGGTCATTCAGCAACAGGCAAAACACTTTTGGTCGATGCCTTCCTGTTGAATGCGGGGACGATCAACCGTCTTGGATCTGTTCAGGAAGGAACGACTACTTCTGATAATTCTCAGGAAGAAATTGATCGTCAGATCTCTCTTCGCGCATCACTTGTGCATTTTGATCAAAAAGGTATAAAAATTAATTTGCTTGATACTCCGGGGTATATAGATTTTGCAGGCGAATTAACAGCAGTTACACATATAGTTGATTCTGCTGTTCTAACCGTGGATGCAACATCAAACGGCATTGAAGTTGGTACCGAATTGGCCTGGGAAGCACTTGAAAAAAACGATGTATCCCCATTTTTTGCAGTTACAATGCTTGATAAAGAGCATACTCATTTTGATGAAATCATTTCTACTCTGCAAAATCGTTTTGGCGATCGTGTTTTCCCGACCCAGTTTCCGATCAATGAAGGCCCGGCATTTCATTCTATCGTTGATGTGTTAAAAAAGAAATTATTGAATTTTGATGATAAAGGTAAATATACAGAAGAAGATATTCCCGCTGATCAGCAAGGACGCGTTGATGAACTATATGAAAAACTTGTTGAATTGGTTGCTGAATCTGATGACGCTTTGCTTGAAAAATACTTTGAAGAAGGTGAATTAAGTGAAGAAGAGATCAATAAAGGCTTGAAAAATGCTATCGCTTTACGCACAATATATCCTTTAGTTTGTGTGTCATCTTTAAAGAGTGTTGGCGTTAGCCGTTTAGCTGAAATTTTAGCTGACTATGCTCCTGCACCTGCAAGTGAAGTAAAAGCTATAAAAGCCGGTACAAAGGAAGAGATCGTATGCAAGACAGATGCTACAGGACCGACCAGCCTATTTATTTATAAAAGTGTTTATGAACAGCATGTAGGTGAAATGTTCTACTTTAAAGTGATGTCAGGTACATTAAAACCCGGTATGGACCTGAAAAATGCCCAAACCAATACAACAGAACGATTCGGTGCTGTTTTCAGCATGAATGGAAAAAATCGTGTTGAATTGGATGAATTGCAAGCCGGTGATATCGGGACTGCCGTTAAATTAAAAGACACTCATACGTGTAATACATTATGTGATTCGAAAAACATGGTGGAATTCGCAGCTATTAAATTTCCTGACCCCATCATCCGTGTTGCAGTTGAAGCTTCTGCTAAAGGTGATGACGAAAAGATCGGCGTTGGTTTAGCTCAGGTACGTTCTGAAGATCCCAGTTTCTACTACCAAGTAGATCCCGAATTGCATCAAACCATCGTTTCAGGACAGGGTGAAACTCATCTTGAAGTTTGTTTGAAAAAGATTGAAGATCGTTATCATATTGAGATCCTTCAGTTGGAACCTAAGATCCCATATCGCGAAACTATCCGTAAAACGGCTCAAGGCCACTATCGTCATAAAAAACAATCCGGTGGTGCAGGTCAGTTCGGTGAAGTATATCTTCGTATTGAACCGAAACAGCGCGGAGAAGGTATTGAATTCGTCAGTGAATTGGTTGGTATGAATGTGGATCGTTCATTTGTTCCTTCAGTGGAAAAAGGTGTTATGCAATCAACGATCGAAGGTCCTTTGACCAGCTCAAAAGTGATCGATATTAAAGTCGCTTTCTATGATGGTAAACAACACCCCGTCGATTCTAAGGATATCGCATTTCAGATCGCAGGTCGCGGTGCATTCCGTGAAGCATTCAAAGCTGCCGATCCCATTTTGCTCGAGCCAATTTATGAGATCGAGATCAAGATCCCCGAAGAATATATGGGTGATGTCATGGGTGATGTTTCTTCACGTCGCGGTAAGGTTTTAGGTATGGATTCCGATGGTCATAATCAGATCATCAAGGCATCTGTTCCTTTGGCCAACTTATATAAGTATGCCAACACGCTGCGTTCAATATCACAGGGTCGCGGTCAGTATCGCCGTAAATTCTCTCATTACGAATACGTCCCGAAAGAAATTCAGGATAAGGTCGTAGCTGAACATCAGAAAGAAAAAGAAGAAGCGCACAGCTAAAATAAAACCAAATGGATATATATAACACGGACACCATTTGGTGTCCGTGTTTTTAATTTGAATGAAAAATCAACAAAGGAAAGGAAAATGAAACAAATATTGTTTGGTCCCGATCTGGACAGATTCACTGGGAAATTAAAAGAATTAATGGAACACGCACTGAAAGGGAAGAGGGACAATATTGATCATATATTCAGCTATCTGCATCCGGATGTATGTTTTGAAGATACACGCTATGTGGATTATGCGCTGAGTCTTGTGGAAGACCCTGAAGGTATTGTGCGTATTGAACATTATTTGTTTAACGGTATACTTATTCAACGAAATTATGCATCGCTGTACTTTAATCGACGCGGAGATATGGATATTGTAAGAAAAGCTTATCATAAAGGCCTGATCGATGAATTGCAGGCGTTTGCAAGATGATCGGCAAACACTGAATAACGGGCTCCTTTTGGAGCCCGTTTTGTTTTAGGATTAAAATGTGATGGGGAACACAGTGGGGGATGATTTATGGAATTGTAATGATAAAATATTTATTATTGGGATAGAGACGCAATGCATTGCGTCTCTACACTGGGTAAAATTGGTACATATTATGGAACGCTTTCGGAATTTATATAAAATTGATTCTACACGTCATCCTTCATGGGATTATTCATGGCAAGGCATTTATTATGTTACCATTTGTACTCTTGATAAAGAGAATTATTTTGGTGAAATCGTTGATAAACATGTTGTTTTAAATAAATTGGGAAAATTTGCAAATAAACAATGGCTATTAACACCAAATATACGTCCCGATATGAATATAAAATTGGGTGCACATATAATAATGCCGAATCATGTTCATGGTATTATAAAAATTGGGGATAATATTTTTAACCGAATTCGAAATAATGAAATGAGGGGTAGAGACGCAATGCATTGCGTCTCTACACTGGGTAAATTCGGTCCTCAGCGTAAAAATCTATCATCTATCATTCGCGGTTATAAATCGTGTGTAACGACATTTGCTCGTAAAAATGATTTAATATTCGACTGGCAATCTCGATTCGATGATAGAATAATTGATGATATTAACGGTTTAATGTTCTGCGAACAATACATTCGCAATAATCCCATTCATTACAAAAAATAATTCATATATTAAACCGTATCCAAATTACCAAGGAGCCCCCATGCCCATCACCATCATCGAAATAAAAGCGCGCTGCTTCGAACAAGACAAGGTTCGTGAGATCCTGAAAGGGGAGGGTGCGGAGTTTAAAGGTCTGGATCATCAGACGGATACCTACTTCAGGGTTCCTCACGGGCGCTTAAAGCTCCGTGAAGGCAACATCGAGGATAACCTCATCCATTATGACCGCCCGAACCAAGAAGGTCCCAAACAGTCCTCAGTGCTTTTATATAGATCCACTCCCGATTCGAGCTTAAAAGGGTTATTAATGAAAGCTCTGGGCGTGCTGGTGGTCGTTGAAAAGAAACGCGAGATCTATTTCATCGATAATATCAAATTCCATATTGATACCGTTGCCGGGCTGGGAACTTTTATTGAGATAGAAGCCATTGACGAGGATGGAAGCATAGGTAGAGAGAAACTGCAAGCACAATGCGAGCATTATCTTGAACGATTTGGTGTCAGTAAAGAGGATCTGGTAGATTGCTCTTATAGCGACCTATT
>JAIPIT010000007.1 GCA_021734505.1 Fidelibacterota bacterium
GGCATGAAAAAAATAATTATTCTATCAATACTTTCACTTCTCACTTTTGCGCTTGCAACACCTTTGGCTAATACCTATCATCTGGCGGATACGCTGGTATATGAAGGTCTTGGCAGCAATGCTGTGACTGATATTGTTCAAGTGAACGATTCTACTTTTTTGTTCGCAAACGGCAACGGCTTATCTATCAGTTATGATAGGGGAGATCATATTTACACCTACTATCCAAATGGTGAAACAGTTTCTTATGGTTCTGTAACTGGGCTTGTAACCTTGGGTGAACATATTTGGGTCGCTACTGCTTATGACACATTGGTCCTCGAAGGATCATACTATACGGATTATCCTAAAGGGAACGGTGTTTCATATTCTCCCGATGCCGGACGTACCTGGCAACGTTTTCCCCAATCTGTTGACGGTCAATACGATACTTTAGCAGCAGTATTTGGAGATAGTATTCCCGCACTGCCGATCACGTCAAAGATAAACAATCTGATCTACGATCTTGCTGTGCAGGTAACAACTGCCGGCGATACGGTACTTTGGTCGGCTAATTTTGCCGGCGGTACCAGAAAAAGCTATAATAATGGTGCTACCTGGCAAAGAGTTGTTCTACCGCCGGATCAATATGATGAATTAAATCTTGATACGCCTTTGGATTTTCATTTGAGTCCTTCCAGTGGTGCCTTGGGATATGAAGAAAGTTTGAATCATCGTGCTTTTTCACTCTATATTGCGGGAGATACGGTCATCGTTGGAACGGCAAATGGTATCAATATTTCCTACGATGAAGGTGAAACCTGGATAAAATATACAGCTCAGAACTCGGGAATAAGTGGAAATTTTATCGTTGATCTCACTCAAAGTAAAACGGGTACGATCTATGGTGTTGCGCTTCCAACACAGTCATCTGAAGATAGGGGATTGGTTGTCTCACACCGAAATGTGAACGGTATGCTTTTCTGGGAAACGCAAATGGAAGGATCCCGTCTTTACAATGTTAATACAGCAAAAAATGATCATGTGTTTGCTTCAGGTGAAGAAGGATTTTGGTATTCTTCAGATGGTTGGAATTGGGTGAATATGGGCAATGTTGAGGACGCAAACGGTCAATTACTGCTAACACAAAAAATCTATTGTGTTTTTGAAGATAAACAAGAAGTATTATGGATCGGTACCGCTGATGGTGTAGCTCGTTCATCTGATCTTGGCATGAATTGGGAAATTCTCCGACGGGTGAATAATGATTTTCAGGAAGAAATAGCTTTATCTGCATATCCCAATCCTTTTTCTCCTTCACGAATGAATCAATTGGATGGAGAGGGTTACGTTCGTATACATTGTCAATTACCGGCAGTGGGCCGGGTCAATATTGAGATCTATGACTACTCTATGAAAAGAGTAAAATACCTTGTGGAAAATGTAACAGTGGCAAATGATATAGTTGAATTCACCTGGAACGGAAAAAACGGATTGAATAATCTGGTTGCGAATGGAGTATACTTTATTCGATTGACATATGACTGGGGTGATGGGGATGGTAAACAGATCGCATGGTCTAAAGTAATAGTTCTGGATTAATGGTGAAACATGAATAAAATTATAAAAATTATTTTGATATTATTATTTGGAAGCATTCTCTTTGGTCAAGATCAGGCAGGTGGTTCAGCCGGAGCATATTTGCGGATGTCACCTGATGCACGTGCCGCAGCATTGGGAAATGCAACGACATCGATCTCCGATGACGTGAATATGACACAGGGAAATCCGGCTTCTATTCCCTCAATGGAGAAAAAACAATTTTCTTCTTCGTTTCAATTCCTGTCTTTAGATCGTTCGTATCAAACTTTAGCTTTTGGAGTAGCTTTACCGCCCAGTGCCGGTATGACGGTTACATGGATCCATGCCGGGGTGGATGGGATTGACGGACGAAATTACTCTAATGATTACACCTATGAATACACTTGGTCACAGAATGCTTTCATTATTGGATTTGGATTAAAGATCACCGATTGGTTATCTCTCGGCGTTTCAGGAAAAGTCCTTTCAGATCAGCTTGTTAACTCTGTGTCCAGCGGTTTTAGCGCTGATGTAGGTGTTAAACTTACACCGGTAAAAAATCTGGAACTGGGTTTTGTCCTTAAAGATGTATCCGGTAAATCAACTTGGGATACATCTGCTGAACCCTATGTTGAATATCAGACGCGGAGAGTAGATTATTATCCTACTACATTCCATTTTGGTATTTCTTATCTGCTTATGGATCGCTTTCTATTTACGGGAGCATATAAATATTCGGAGAAGATCGAACCCACTTGGCATATGGGTGTAGAAGCCAGGATATGGGATGCTGTCTATGTGCGCGCGGGAGCGGATGACGGTTCCCCGGCTTTTGGAATAGGAACGACATATAAACTTTGGAATAATATTTCCACAAGAATGGATTATGCCTTCTTGACGGGGATGCTACAAGAAGGAAGCAGTCATTTGTTTACATGGCTGTTCTATTTTTAGGAGAATCATCATGAAAAAACTGTTTATCATATTTTTTGCAATAAGTCTGATTTTTGCCGGTGAAGGTTTGCCGGTATTGACACTACCCTCTATTGCACAAGATGGATATATGCCGTCAAGTCCGGTAAAAACCGATAATGGCGTTACCTTTTCTTATGCAAACTGGTATCTGGCAACCGATTACTCGGCAATATCAGTTAAATTTAACGATTATGAAATTGGTTTTAAGGGTCTGATGTCAAGTGATATTGAGATCCGCGGTGAGGTTCCTACCGATGTGCCTGTTGGAACAACATCATACTACAACACAGCCCTTTATGTCGATAAAAAATGGGATCTGAATGATAAATGGAGTGTCAAAGCACGGGCAAATCTCTTAAATGAACGTTTATATGTTGCAACATCCTGGGGCGGATCAGTAAATGCGGAAGTTGCCAGAACGATCAATGTCATGGGTCGCGTTATGGCCGGTGTTGAGAACCTTGGCTGGATGTCCCCTCTCAGTACGGTAGGGACAAAAGTTCCCACTCGTTATTATCTCGGCGGCGATCTGATCTTTAATTTTTTTATCGTATCGATAAAAGGTGGTATAAATCCGGATATTGATCCTTTTCTAAGCTGGGGTATCCGTTATTTTCATCCGCTTTTTGAGATCAGTTACAGTCACGATAGTTTACAACGTGTTCACCACATCGGTGCGGATATAAAATGGAAAAATTTTAGAATTGGCTACGGTCAGTATTTCCATCAGGACGGTTTAGGTAATCCCATGATGTTCTCGATTAGTATATCGCCCCCAATTGAAAGAATTAAGTGAAACTGTTTAAATACATATTAATCCCTTTGATCATTGGGGTTTTATTGACTTCATGTGAAGGGTTAATGCGTGGATCGGAGCGACCCCGAAGACCATCGGTGGACCATTTTATTCCACCAACTGACCCGGGTTTGGTATTCTCAAATCTGGAAAATGCTTTTACATATCGTGAGTACGATATTTATTCTCGTTGCTTGTCCGATTCGCTAACATCGGGAAGGGAATTCCATTTTGACCCGGCTCCGGTTAAGGCGGCATTTCCCCCGGATTGGAATGTTCAGAGTGAGGAATTGTTCTTTCAAGAATTATTGGCAGCTTGTCCAAACGACTCCTTGTTGATATTATCTATCACAAATGATGATGTGCCCGATAATGATGAAGGCGATACTATCTCGTATCAGATCAATTACAACATCGTTGCCCATCATACCCGACAAGGCGTGGATAGATTGTTCAATGGACGCAGTTATATAAAATTGATAAGAAATAACCAAAATTATTGGGTGATATATTACTGGCAGGATATTCCGATATCTACAGATGCTACCTGGTCGGATCTAAAAGCATATTTTTAAAGTTCATTGATTTATGTTAGGAGAAAATAATGAAAAAAATATTATTCGGACTTATTATACTAAGTGTATTTATATCATCCTGCAATGTTAAAAATATTAGATCTGTTGATACCATTATTGAGGATGCAATTTCAGAAAGGATTTTCCCCGGAGCTGTTTTAATTGCCGGAAATTCTGACAAGATCATCTATCAAAAGGCCTATGGACATTTTACTTATGATGTAAATTCCGCACCGGTAGAATTAAATTCCATGTTTGATATGGCTTCATTGACCAAGGCGTTTGCTACAGGCATGTGTGCAATGAAATGTATTGATTCAGGATTGGTAGATCCTGAAAAACGAGTAGTTGATTATTTGCCGGAATTTAATAATCATGGAAAAGATGTAATAAAGGTCAAGAACTTACTCATGCACAACAGTGGAATGCCGGCTTACTCAAAAGCGGGGAAATCATCTCAGGAAACTCTTGATATCATTATGAATACAGTAATGAAACAAGAGTTGGGAGACTATAAGTACAGTTGTTTAAATTTTATTACGATGATGAGAGTTATTGAAGCAGCAACAGGTAAACCGATGTGGGAATTTTACAAAGAAATTTACACCGACCCTATGAACATGGATAGAACCATGTTCTCCCCGAATACTGACATGAAGCAGTTTTGCTTGCCTACTATTGGTGACAGCAGTGGTACAAAGATCTTAAGACAGGGTGAAGTACATGATCCGCTTGCTTATTCTTTAGAAGGATATTCAGGTAATGCCGGTTTGTTCTCGACGGCATCCGATATTGCCAAGTTCTGCCAACTGATGCTGAGCAAAGGCAAGTACAAAAATAAGACTTATGTGTCGGAAGAGACCATTCTGCCTTTTATTACTTTGCAGTCGGGTTCCCGTACTTATGCCTGGGGTATGAATAATTATCGCAGCTCAGCGGGAGATAAATTATCGGAAACTGCGATCGGTCATACCGGGTATACCGGGACTTGCGCATGGATCGATCATGAGAAGGATATTTTTATTGTATTGCTGACAAACCGTGTTTATCCATTAGATAAGAAATCAGTTACAGCTACCCGTAGAGCAGTGAACGATGCAGTGGTAGAGGCCTTTCTTGGAAAATAATTTTAATACATCTAACATTGAGGATGAAATTTTCGATGGCAAAAACCACATTATTTAAAATAATTTTCATACTACTAGCGTTTGTTTTTTCTTCCGCATATTCCAATGATGTTTTTCACGCAAAAATATATCCGGATGGTGAACCGGAACGGCTTGCATACACACACACCAATATCGTAGAGCAAGTTAATGATAGCACTATCCTGACTCATCTTTATTACACACCGAAGGGCAAACTGTATGTAAAAGATATTGTTATTCTTTATAAAAAAAATCCGATCTTTAATTCTTTGGAATTCTATCAGACTAATGATTACTATAGTTGTGAAATTGAAGGTGAAAATGCAAATATATATTATAAAGGTGCGAATAAAAGCAAAAGAGTGACTCGTGAAGTAAAAAACCCTTTGGTTTTTGCCCCTACACAACAAGAAGCGGTTAAAAATTATCTGGATGATCTAAAAGCAGGTAAATCTGCTCATTTTTATATTTTTGCTACCGAAGTATTGCGACTTGTAGATATGGAAGTGGAGATCATTGAAGATTCAAAATATGAACGGCCGGGTTGTATTGTTCTGATAATGCATCCCAAAAGTATATTTATAGATTGGTTTGTTGATGAAGTTTACTATGTGGTTGATAAATTAAATGGAAGAATAATGGAAATGCACGGTTTTTCGACCTTAAAACTAAAAGTAAACGATAAATGGGAATTCAGAGATATGGATTTCTATTATTCTTATGAATAATTATAAAATATTATTTTTTATTTGAGATTATCAATACGCATCAATACAAGACCATTGACCTTTTCAGTCGTCAACTCAAGCTCAAGCTTATGTCGCACTTCACCCTTTTTTTGAAATAAAGTAACCGGTACGTGATCAAAATTATCTTTGTCTTCATATGTATCATTGATCAATTTGAGCATTTGGCAACCACCACATTTGTCTGTATGCCCGCAGCCCCCATCTAAGTGTGAATTCTCACAAGTAAAAATATCACCGGTCCGATTTTGTTGAAGCTTTTCTCTTTCTTTTCCCAGAACCGCCAATGCCAAATTATTAGCTGAAAGATAAGTATTATTGTCATCGATCAATACAACCGGAGCTGCCAAAGAATTTAAAAAGGGCACAAAATCAATATTATTAGAACCAAACATTTTATTTAGACAGGTTTCACAGATCCCATGCGTGATCGTATGTTCATTATGTATGTCGGAAGTGACTTCACCCAAATGTGTGTTGCACCAGGCACAGACCCGCTTCATTTTATCCTCAAAATATTTGAATAAATAATTATTTCATCAAAGGGACAAAAATATATTATTGTTTTCCCATACGATTATCAAGATAAAATTTTCGTAAACGAACTGATTTCGGAGTGATTTCCACGACTTCATCCTCTGAAATAAATTCAATGGCTTGATCTAAAGTTAATATTCTTGGGGCATGAAGTGTAACAGTGGTATCTGAACTTGAAGCGCGCATATTTGTAAGCTTTTTCTCTCTGACAATATTAACACGAAGGTCTTGAGGTAAGTTGCGTTCTCCAACGACCATACCGGCATAAACCCTATCTCCAACTGAGACGAGCAATCCTCCGCGGTCTTCCATCGCAAGACTGGCATAAGCAGTCACTCTTCCGGGACGATCGGCAACGATTGCACCGGTATTACGCTGGGGAATATCTCCAAACCAAGGTGAAAAGCCATGGAAAAGGCTGTTCATAATACCTCTTCCTTTTGTATCGGTCAAAAATTGGCTTCTAAAGCCGATCATTCCTCTTGAAGGCACACGAAATTCAAGATGGGTGTAACCCATGCCATTATTGATCATACTATGAATACGTCCTTTACGGTTGGAAAGCTTTTCTGTCACGACACCAACAAATTCTTCAGGGACCTCAATATGGACATGTTCGACAGGTTCATGGAGTTTACCGTCTATTTCTCGTGTAATGACATGAGGTTTTGAAACTAAAAGCTCAAAACCCTCACGACGCATGGTCTCTATCAGAATTGCCATCTGTAATTCACCGCGACCGCAGACTTCAAAAGCATCTGCGCGTTCTGTGGGATTAACTTGAACCGAAACATTGCTTAGAATCTCACGTTCTAAGCGCTCTTTGATATTACGGGAGGTTAGGAATTTGCCTTCGGTGCCGGCAAAAGGACCATTATTAACATAAAATACCATGGAGATCGTTGGTTCGTCCACGGTGATCCGCGGCAAGGCAACAGGATTTTCATTTTCAGATATTGAATCACCTATATTTATCTTGTCAATACCTGCAAGGGCGATAATGTCACCAGCGAAAACTTTTTCTACAGGAACGCGTTTAAGGCCAATAAAAGTATATAAGGCAGAAAATTTAATATTTGTATTGATACTGTTTTCTTTGCAATGTGCATAGGGTTTATTGAATTCGATCACACCATTCAGTAGGCGACCGATCGCAATTTGTCCAACATAATTGTCATAGCTCAGATTTGTAACCAGGAAAGATACAGGTGCATTATCGTCTGCTTCGGGTCCGGAGATGAAACTAATAATAGTATCAAAAAGGGGAGTTAGATCTTCTGAACCATCTTTCAGATCTCTGTGGGCGATTCCCGCTTTTGCATTTGTATAAAGAATGGGAAAATCCAGCTGCTCATCATTTGCCCCCAAGTCTATGAACAGATCATAAACAGCATTGACCACATTGTCGATACGGCTGTCTTTTCGGTCAATTTTATTAATAACCAATATGACGGGCAGGGAGCGTTCTAAGGCTTTTTTTAATACAAAGCGTGTTTGGGGCAGGGGACCTTCCGATGCATCAACCAGAAGGAGTACACCATCGATCATGTTCAAACTACGTTCGACTTCACCACCAAAATCCGCATGTCCGGGTGTATCGACAATATTTATCTTAATATCATTGTATTGTATAGCGGTATTTTTTGCGGAAATAGTAATTCCGCGCTCGCGTTCAAGGTCCATTGAATCCATAACGCGTGTTTCAACTTCCTGATTTAAACGGAAGGTTCCGCTTTGCCTTAGCATCCCATCAATGAGGGTCGTTTTGCCATGATCCACGTGGGCAATAATGGCAATATTTCGTATAGAATCTTTTCTCACAGTATCCCTTTCAGATAACAGCCGAATATAGGGGGTAAAAAGATAATGTGTGAGAAATATTTTAACTATTTTATTAGCAATCTATTACGGATAAAACCCTATGGTGTCAACATGAGAAAATACTCGTCTTATAAAATAAGAAATTAGGAATAGGTATGATATGATCGATTTGCCGGTATTCTCAAATTCTGCCACTGCCTACTGCCTACTGCCTACTGCCTACAGCCTACTGGCTTCTAGCTTCTAGCTTCTGATTTCCGGCTTCTAATTGGAGAGCGGGTGAAGGGAATCGGACCCTCGTATTTAGCTTGGGAAGCTAATGTTCTGCCATTGAACTACACCCGCTTGATAATAAATTATTTGGACGGTTTAAATTGAATTAATGATAACGTTTTTTTACAAAAGTGCGGATTTTATCATATGCCTGTTCTAAGATGGCTTCATTGGGGAGGAAAACAATTCGCAAATGTTGTGTTCCGAGTTTTTGTCCAAATCCACTACCATGGACCGTAACAACACCCGTTTCACGAATGAGATCTTTAACAAAATCTTCATCCTGATCCGGTATTTGAAGTGTCGGGAAAGCATAAAACGCGCCTTTGGGTATTGAACAGGATATTTCTTCAATATCATTTAACATGTTTACCGTTAGATCTCTTCTGATCGTAAGTGTTTTAATCATTTCATCAATATGATCTTGTGGACCGTCAAGCGCTGCCTTGATTGCATATTGCATAGGGTGGCTTGCGCTTAAGCGGGCTCTGGCCATCTTATTGACGCCATTAATATAATCGTTTAAATACTCAATAGGACCGCTGAATATTGCCCATCCGATACGGAAGCCTGGGACGATATATGATTTTGATAAACCATTGAAAGTAACAATAGGAACATCATTACAAAGACTACCCATTGAAGTATAATCGGCATTTTCAAAGAGTAATTTATCATATATCTCATCACTAAAGATAAGGAGATTGTATTTACGTGCGAGTTCAATGATCTTTAAAAGGGTTTCTTTGGGATAAACCGCTCCGGTGGGATTGTTTGGATTGATCACAACAATAGCGCGTGTTTTATTATTTATCCTGGATTCGATATCATCAATATCAAGATTCCAGTTATCCTCTTCATCAAGATAATATGGATTGACTTCTGCGTTCAGCTTTGCCATAATTGAGGAATACAGGGGATAACCGGGCTGGGGGAGTAAAACATTTTCCCAAGGCTCTAACAAACCGGTCAAACACAATTCAATTCCCTCGCTTGCGCCATGGGTTATAATAATATCTTGTATGTCACGGATACCATTACGTAGTGCCTGACGACGGACCGCGTCACGCGCTTCATCAATTCCGGGGGAGGGTGAATAGCCATTTTTATTTTCCATCATGGCTTTACAGACTGCATCTACCATATGTTTTGGCGGAGCAAAATCATATATATTCGGATCACCAATATTTAGATAATACATGTCTTTGCCAGTAGCTTTAACTTCACTGGCAATACAGGCTACTTCACGAATTGCGTAACGAATATTTTGTACACGGGAAGCAGGAACGATTTTTTGCATTTAAGACCTCTAAATTTAAACGCGTAAATTTAGTGAAACATTCATCATGATGTCAAGTAAATAGACATAAGTAAATGAGTTAGGATCGATGAGAAAGTATTTTATAAATGAAAACCGCAACAAAATAAAAACCCCGTCTTTAGACAGGGTTGATGAGCGAGAGACGAGATTCGAACTCGCGACAGCCACGTTGGCAACGTGGGGCTCTACCACTGAGCTACTCTCGCATGTTAAAAAGCCAAAAATAATAAGCCCAAAAATTGGGATTTGCAAGAAAAAATGTATCAAAAGTTTGATATTTTCTCTATTATACGCTGGATAATGAAAGGATATTTGTATGAAACGGATCATTACTTTAATATTTATTACGCTAAACGTGTTTTTATATGCTCAAGAAGAGATTGTAACTGCAAATGTTAGTATTCCCGTTGAAGAATTAAAAATAGGGGAAGAAAGCAAAATTACGATTGATCTTAAAATTGCTGAAAATTGGCATATCAACAGCTCAATAACTTTAGATGATTATTCCATTCCAACTCAAATCCTATTGGAAAACAGTAAATCATTTCTGCTTGAAGATATTCAATATCCAAAGGGAAAGATCACTCCAATATCCTGGGGTGGCGATATGTCACTCTATGAAGGTGAAATATCAATACCTGCTTTGTTAAAAGTTAATCCCGCTGCGGAATCGGGAAAACAAGATATCAAAATCATAATATCATATCAGGCATGCAATGATCTTACCTGTATGTCACCCGAAACTATCACGATCAATACAAGTGTAAATATTATCGCTATTGAAATTCCGGAAACAGTAAAAAACGATAAGTCTGATGAAGAGATCAAAGAAATTCCAAAGATTTCAGAAATAAAGTCATCTGTAATTCCTGAAAAGGAAGAAATTAAAGAAAATACACAAAAAGGTCCTTTTCAAAATAAAAGCCTATTTGTCATCCTTTTACTTGTTTTTGTTATGGGTTTGGCTCTTAATTTAACCCCCTGTGTCTATCCACTTATCCCAATTACCATGGGCTATTTTTTAGCTCAAAAAGAGTCTAAATCACCAGTATTGCTGGCAATCATGTATGTGCTTGGATTGGCGATAACCTACTCTATCATCGGTACGCTGGCTGCATTTGGGGGTTCCATGATGGGATCGTTATTGGCTCATCCTGCAACGTTGATCTTCTTTGCTGTTTTGATGCTGGCGCTATCACTAAGTATGTTTGGTCTATACGAATTTAAACTACCCAATTCTTTAACACAGGTTGGCGGTGGAAGTCGCAGTGGCGCTGTTGGCGCACTAATCATGGGATTGACCATGGGAATTGTTGCCGCACCTTGTGTTGGACCATTTGTTGTAAGCCTTTTAAGTTTTGTAGCCCAAAGCGGGTCTGTTTTTATTGGATTTATCACTTTCTTCGTGTTGGCATTGGGCCTTGGCATTCCCTACCTCTTCCTGGGAATATTCTCCAGCAAGATCTCCGCTCTTCCACGATCCGGCGAGTGGCTAAACGGGATTAGAATGTTCTTTGGTTTGGCTCTAATTGGAATGTCCATATACTTCATATTACCTTTGCTTCCAAGTAAGATAGCAGATCTTTTATTACCTGTTTATATGATCCTTGCTGCTGTTTATTATGGTGTGATCGATAAGGCCGGTTTAACGGTTCCCTGGTTCTCCAGATTGAAGGTAATTCTTTCTATGGCAATATTGGCCGCCGGAATTCTTATGCTTAAACCGGGAGTACAAAACACGAACGAGATTTCCTGGGAAGCATATTCGACACCGATATTGAAAACTGCGATTAGTGAAAAGCAACCTGTGATCATTGATTTTTATGCCGATTGGTGTAATCCATGTAAAGAATTGGATCACATTACCTTTTCTGATCCAGAAGTTCAAGAAATTTTGGAAGATTTTGTACGTCTAAAAGTCGACCTAACGATCGTAAATGACAGCACGAATGCTATAAAAAAAGAATTTGATATTCCGGGTGTTCCCACTATTATTTTTTATGATAAAATCGGGAATGAAAGAAAAGATCTTCGCTTGAATGGTTTTGAAAAACCCAAAGCCTTCATTGCACGACTTCAATCGGTTTTATTGGAATAATTTAGTAGAAAAGCTTTAAAAATAAATATTTGATAATTTTTGTTTTATCAATACATTTCTAATTATGTCTAAAATGAAACACAACAGAGAAAGAATTCGTTGGGTATTTCAGCGCATAACAGGTTTGCAACTGTTAATATGCTTTGGAATCCATATTTGGGTTTTCTTCTTTAAATTGGAAAGACCAATTACTTTGTCGGGATTACAATTAATATTTTCACGCCCCGAATGGATCGTTTTTTATACCATATTCATTGCTCTTGCCGTCTATCATGGTTTTCTTGGGTTGTGGACAGTACTAACGGATGAAAATCCTTCTAAAACATATAAAAAAGTGTGGAAAATAATCCTATTTATATCAGGTGGTTTTCTTGTGGGTATCAGTGTTTGGAATATAATCCTCTTAGGTGTACAATGAGAAGAGTAAATACATTTTCTCATTATAGGATGAACTTGCGTTTAGGCATGTTTTCATTTCTATCACACAGGATCACTGGCATTATCCTTTTATTTGCCGGATTCCTTATTTTGCTTGGACTTTCGGTGATCATGCTTGGAAAAAATACTTTTGAAGATATGTTGCTAATGTTGCGATCACCGCTTTATCGTGTTCTTGCCCATATAGTTATCATTGCACTATATTGGCATGTACTTAACGGAATTAAGATATTGATCATTGATCTTTTTCGAGCCGGTCGTATACATAAAGTTTTAACACTTATTATAATCGTTATCTTTATTTTGGGCGTGATATTTTATTTTATCTATGCATTCCCGGGTTTGGTTCATCCATGAAAAAATATGATCTCATAATTGTAGGTGGAGGTATGACCGGACTTCGTGCGACGATAGAAGCGGTTAAACAAGACCTGCGTGTAGCAGTTATATCAAAAGTGCATCCTCTTCGTTCACATAGCGTTGTTGCATCAGGCGGACTCAATGCAGTTCTCGCCAAAAAAGGCGAAGAGCTTGAGGCAGATACCATTGAAAAACATTATCAGGATACAATGAAATGTGGTTATAATGCATCAGATCCCGAAGCATTACAGACTCTTGTAGGTCGAGCACCCGGAAAGATCAAGGAACTGGAAAAATGGGGTTGTCTTTTCTCCCGTGAAAAAGATAATAATATTGCTTTAAGGATCATGGGTGCTTCATCTTTTCCTCGCACCATTTATTCCTCAGATAAAACCGGTCATGCGATCATGAATACCCTCTACGGGCAATGTGTTCGTTTGCGTCAAAATAAACCCGATCTGTTACGTTTTTATGATGAATGGTTCGTTCAAAAACTACTTGTTTTTAATAATATTGTATCGGGTGTTATTGCACTTGAGATTGCTACGGGAAAAATGGAGATATTTTCCGCAAAAGCTGTGATATGGGCCACCGGAGGCAGTGGAAGAATATTTGGAAACACCTCTAATCCCCTAACCAATAGTGGATGGGGTCTTGCGGTGCCCCTGTATGCAGGCGCTTCTTTGCGTGATATGGAATTCATTCAGTTTCATCCAACACAACTTTCCGGATCTCAAATAGTCATTTCTGAGGCTGCAAGGGGAGAAGGAGCAATTCTTCTTAATAGAAAAGGAGAGCGTTTTCTTGAATCTTACAGTGATTCAAAAGAAAAAAAGGGATTATCTGCCAGGGACGTTGTTAGCCGTAATATTCAGCGCGAGATACTTGCCGGTCGAGGGGTTGATGCCAAGTACGTTCATCTTGACCTCAGAAGTTTAGGCAGCAAAAAGATCAAGAAACAACTTCCGGGTGTCAGAGAGCTTTGTAAAACTTATGCAGGTATTGATCCTGTCAGACAAAAGATCCCCGTTACTCCCGGACAGCATTATACTATAGGTGGAATAAGTACTAACGAAAATACACAAACAGACATAGAAGGTTTTTTTGCCGCCGGAGAATGTGCGTGTGCCGGTGTACATGGTACAAACAGAATGGGCGGGAACTCGTTGATGGAAACGTTGGTATTTGGTGAGATCGCCGCACAAAGTGCCGGTTCGTATATCAGACAAAAACACAATCGTTTACCAAATAAAACTTACTTTGAAAATGCTTTTACTGAAGAAAAGAATAAGTTACAAACACTTTTAGATAATGAGGGCATGGTAAAACCGGCAGAGATCCGTAATAAAATGAACAAAGTAATGGATGAATTTGTCGGTATTTATAGAGATGGAATGGGTCTGGTTGAAGCGGGACAAGTGATAAAAGAACTTAAGAATACTTATCAAAATAATATGAGTATAATAGGCAATGAAATAAGAGCCAATTTTGGACTAATAGATGCAATCGAATTAAAGGGAAGTTTAGATATAGCTGATATAATAATTCAGTGTGCATTGAAAAGGAAAGAAAGTATAGGCGTACATTTTAGAAATGATTTTCCAAGCGCCAAAGGACGTCCCAGATATTCTTTGGTAAAAGTTAGAAAAAATAAGATGATAATTAGGCATATGGCGGTTCGAACAAGAAAAAAGCCAATTACGGCCATTTTCTCTGATTTGAGATCACAAAATAAATGAAAGAAAAAACATATAAATTATCGGTATTTCGCTTTGATCCACTTTTCGATACAAAGCAGAGTTTTAAGAGTTTCAATGTTCCCCGAAGCGAAGCCAAAACCGTTCTTGACGCTTTACTGTATATAAGAGATCATTTTGATGGTACGTTAGCATTTAGGGCTTCATGTAATCAGGGTCGTTGTGGATCATGTGCGATGCACATTAATGGAGAATATGGCTTAGCATGTGAAACGCCTTTACATCCCGGGAAAACCACTATTCGTCCTTTAGCACAATTACCGATCATAAAAGACCTAATGGTCGATATGGAGCGATTTTGGGAAAAATACGAATCAATTAAACCCTATCTTGTAAGACATTCCGGTGAAGCGCGTCAAAGTTTTACTAATAGAAAAGAAATGGATTCAATGATAGACTGTATATTATGTGGGGCATGTTTTTCTGCTTGTATGATGACCGGTCTGAACCCCGAGTTCCATGGCCCTGCTGCATATGTTACTTTAAATCGTTTTCTCAGAGATGAAAGAGATGCCATTCATGATCAGCGTATGGAGCTTGTTACCGGTGAAAATGGGGTCTTTCGATGTCACAGTATGTACAATTGTAATGATGCCTGCCCAAAAAATGTAAAACCTTCCGAAAATATATTGGAAATTAAGAAAAATATCGGTTAAATTTCATTGTTAAAAAACTAAGTAAAAAGGAGCCTTACAGTGGAGAAAACCATCAGTCGTCAAATCGCTGAATTTGCGGTAAATTTGCGTTATGAAGACTTACCTGAAAATGTTATTCAGGAAGTAAAACGTTATCTCTATGATTCTATTGGGTGTGCCTTGGGGTCTATGCATACTCGTGACGTAAATATTATGAAAGATATTTATAAAGACATGGGTGGAAAAGAAGAAGCCACCATATTTGGCTATAAGCTAAAAATGCCGGCAGTGCAGGCTAGCTTTTTAAATGCCCTGATGATTCGTGCTCTGGATTACAATGATATCTACTGGAAAGAGGACCCATCTCATCCCTCTGATATTATTCCCGCAGCACTTGCTATGGCAGAGCGGGTGGGAGCTTCGATGAAAGATGTGATCGTAGCTATCGTTTTGGCTTATGAATTTGAACAACGAATTTGCGAATTTGCAAAACCGGGTGTGCGTGAACGTAAATGGCATCATGCGACCTTAACACAATTTGTTTCTCCCATTGTAGCAGGGAAAGTACTGGGTTTGAACGTAGATCAAATGGTCAACGCCATTGGGATCAGTGCTTGCCATAATCATACTATCGGTTGTCCTACTGCCGGAAAATTGACCATGATGAAAAATACGGTAGATCCTATGTCTACACAATCCGGAGTTTTGGCTGCGTTAATGGCTGAAAAGGGTTTTACCGGGACTGAAGCGATATTTGAAGGCAAAGAAGGTTTGATGGATGTATTCGGGCCGGATTGGGACCTGGATGCTCTGCTGGGTGGACTTGGAGAATCATTCAAGATACTTGAATGTTCTATGAAGGCATTTCCAACAGAAGCTTTGACCCATACACATATTTCTGCAACCATTAAGATCATGAGTGAGAACGATATTCATTACAAAGATATTGATAAAGTCACGATCAAGACGATTGCAAGAGCATGTGATATTCTTTTTGATCCGCATAAATATCGCCCTAAATCACGTGAAACAGCTGATCATAGTTTACCTTATTGTATTGCTTGTGCCTTAGTGGATAGGAAAGTCACGACTAAAAGTTTTGATGACGAGAACATTCAGGATCCGCGTATTTGGGAAGTTATAGATAAGATCAAAGGCGAAGCGTCTGAAGAATTTGAAAAGATGTTCCCTGCAAAACAACCTTCACGTGTTACTATTAAATTAAATGATGGAACTGAGCATACATTGTATCTGGAATATCCTAAAGGTGATCCACGGGAGCCTATGACTGAGGCAGATCTGGATGCTAAAGTTGAAGCACTTTGTGGGGACAGGTACGATATACGGTCAATGAAAGAAATGATATATAGCTGTGAAAAGCTTAAGGCCACTGAATTTATGAGTGCTTTATAAGCTTTTATAAATGCATTGACATCATTGTAGGAGTTTGTTACTTTATGTTAATATTGTCTGATTAGTCAATGACATTAAAATTGTAGGAGATGATAATGCGTTTAAAAATACTGACTGCAATAATTTCTCTTTTGCTTTGTGTTTCGTCTTTTGCACAAAACTCTAAGTCAAGGGCGGAATTTTTTAAAGAATTTTACGGTACTTATTTGAACTCAACGGATATCGAGGTCGTTAAAACAGAAAATAAAGTGATTCCAACTGTTGACCTCAGCGATGTGATCAGTCAGTTGGAATCGCGTTATAATATTGATATTCCCGCTGAAGAAGAAGCAAAGTTCACAACTGTAGAAGAGGTCGCTGAATACGTTAATTTGTATTTGCAAAATCAAGTCAACAATGAAGAACCAGTAGTTAACCCTGTGAAAGAACCGGTAAACAAGCCTAATAAGGCATATTCATGGAAATATAAATTATATGGATCATATGGGCTTGTAGAACCACTTGGTGTAACCGGGCAACCAGGAGGATGGAATGGCAATTTAGGGGGAGCTGGTTCATCAATATTATTTGATAATATGTATACCTGGGAAGCAGGGATAATGTTACATCCCTACGGTTGGACTGGAAAATCAAGCCAAAGCCCAAATTCATTTGGCGTTTCATTCGATTTTGCCTCATTTGATTATATTGGCACCCCTGATACAAGTTTAATTAATTTTAATGCTAACGATACGACAGCGACCCGTTATGCAATTAATTTGGTATTCCAGCAAAATCTTACCGGCAGAAAAAAAGCCCGTCCAAAATTTAGCATTTACTTTGAGGAAAGTATTCGTTTGGGTGTTCATTCCTTTGGCTTTATTAATAGTAATCTTTATTGGAATAATCATATTTCTTACGGCATCGGTTTGGCCCAAGGGATCAATTTTCTTATCTTTGATCTGAAATTCTACGAGGCATTGGCATATAGTCCTGATATTATGAGGGTTACGAGTTTGTCGATTCTACAGTCATTGGATTTTGAATTAGGCTTACGTTTGGGAATTGCCTTAAAATTATAAAGTTTAATAGTTAGCTTTTTAATACATTTATTTTTTTGTTTAAATTGAATTAAATTGACATTAGAAAAAATGAGTCCTATATTAGCTTTATAGTAGGCAATTAATAAAGAAATAAATAGAGGAGTTGAAAAATGAAACGTTTCGTTATTGTTCTGTTAGCAATCTGCATTGCGACATTTGCATTTGCAGAAGGCTTTGGTATGAAAGCTTATGTAGCCGGTGGTATGGTTGAACCTGGTTTGGTAGGTACAAGTGTTGGGGGTTACTATCACAATCCTGTTATAACAGGATTTGATGTAAAATTAGGTGCACGGAAGCCTTTATCAGATTTTTTTGAGTTACCAGAATATTTACCTCTAGTCGCTCAAGTTGGTTTGGGATTTCAAATGAATAATGCAAAGTATTTTACTGCTGAAAATATGGTAGCAATTACATTAAATATTGATGCACTTTATGCTTTAGATAAAGTTGTTGACATTCCTTTTGTTGATTTAGCTCCATACCTCGGTATTAAGTACGACGCCCAAATCTATGAAACATTCTTTGTAAATATGGTTGGTTTGCAACTTGGCGCAAAAGTATGTTATGATCTAAGCGATCTTATTGTAGAAGGTCTCGGTGTTGAACTTGATCTTGGTCAAACTTTTGATTTTGCTTTATCAAGTAATGTACCTCGTGTTTTCTTATCTCAAGCTATGATCAACCTCGGTGTATCCTACGCATTTGAGTTCTAAGAAATATAAAATATAATATTAAAGCCCTGGTTACAGGGCTTTTTTTATATACTGAAAAACATTTTATTTATATCTGAAATGTGTATATTTACAGACATAAAATATGAGGTTTAAAATGAATGAATTTATTTTTAGGGAATATGATATCCGCGGTATAGTTAAAGATGATTTTACCGATGATGTGGTAATTAATCTTGGTAAAGGTTTTGGGACCTGGTTAATTCGTCATGGTGCTAAAAAAATGGTTTTAAGTGGAGATATTCGTCTAACAACTCCCAAATTAAAAGAACTACTTGCCAAAGGTGTTTTATCAACCGGTATTGATGTTGTTGATATTGGAATACAACCAACTCCTTTGAATTATTATAGCCAATTTATTCTCCCGGTTGATGCCGCTGTCCAAATTACCGGAAGTCACAATCCCCCGGAATTCAATGGCTTTAAACTTTCTTATGATAAACAAGCGTTCTATGGTCCTCAGATCCAAGAGATCAAAGCTTTGATCCTTGCTGATGATTTTGAAATAGGGAAGGGCTCGTATTCGACTGACGATACAATTAAAGCTTCTTATCTTGAAGAAGTACTGTCAAAGATTAAAATTGAACGCAAAATAAAGATCGTTGTGGATTCGGGAAATGCTGCAGGCGGTCTGGTTGCTCCAGAATTATTTAAATCGCTTAATGTTGAATTGACTGAATTATTTAGTGAGATTGATGGTACTTTTCCGAATCATCATCCTGATCCAACCGTAGAAAAAAATATTGCCGATCTTATTACTCTGATGAAAACCGAAAAATACGATGTTGGAATTGCATATGACGGAGATGCGGATAGAGTAGGTGTTGTTGATAATAAAGGCCGTATAATTTGGGCTGACCAATTGATGGCACTATTTTTACCAGAAGTCATCAAGAAATCAGGTACACCTATTGTTTTTGATGTGAAATGTAGTCAGCTTCTTGAAGATGAAGTAATTAGACTTGGCGGCAAACCCATTATGTGGAGAACGGGACATAGTGTATTAAAACAGAAAATGAAAGAATTGAAAGGACCATTTGGCGGCGAGATGAGTGGGCATATATTCTTTGCCGATGATTATTATGGTTATGATGATGCGATCTATGTGTCGGCTCGTTTGGTTCAAATGCTTTCACGATCAGATAAAGCAATGAGCGATTATCTGGACGCGTTACCAAAATTCGTATCAACTCCTGAGATTCGCATGCATGCGGAATCTGATCAGATAAAATTTGATATCGCTCAAAAAGCTTTTGAATATTTTTCATCAAATTATGACTGTATAACGGTTGATGGTGTTAGAATACGGTTTGATGAGGGTTGGGGACTTGTACGTGCTTCAAATACTCAACCGGTGATCGTTATGAGATTCGAAGCGAATTCTTCTGAAGCTCTAGAGAGTTATAAGACTTTGGTTATGAATAAGTTGTCAGAATTTGGAACTCTAACGGAAGATGACCACTAAATTGGATTTTAAATTATTTTATAAAGAGTATATTCCTTTGTTTGATAAGGGATATAAGCGATGTGTTCATAACACAGTTCCAGCTTCATTATATGATCCGGTTTACTATATTCTTGAACATTCAGGGAAACAGATTCGCCCGGCTTTTCTTTCAGCTATAGCTTATTCATTTGGAAATATATCCTTTGAAGACTCTTTCCCTGCAGCATCTTGCTTGGAAATGATACATAATTTCACTTTAGTTCATGATGATATTATGGATGGTGATATTATGCGACACGGCAAAGAAACCGTACATGTGAAATGGAATGAGAATCAAGCTATACTTTCAGGTGATGGTCTCTTTGCAATGGCTTTGATGCAACTTGATCAATATACGAATGATGCAAAATTATACGCAAAGATCATGCCATTAATTTTACATGCAGTGAGCATTGTATGTGAGGGGCAGGCCCAAGATATGGAATTTGAATCGCGTATAGATGTAAAATTATCTGAATATTTGGAAATGGTAGAGAAAAAAACAGCATATCTTCTTGCAGTATCTGCCAGAGTGGGTGCTGTGATTGGTGGCGCGGAAAAAGACGAAGAACTACTTGTAGAAAAAATAATTCGTGAATTGGGTGTTGTTTTCCAAATTCAAGATGATCTGCTTGAATTGACATCTGATAATGAGAATATGGGTAAAACATTAGGATCTGATCTTATTAAACAAAAAAAGACTTTTCCTTACCTATTTGCCAAACAAGAGTTAGCACAATTAGAGTGGAATAAATTCCAGGAGTACATCAAATCTGATTATGTTAAACATAATGGGGTTCAGTCAGCTAGACAGATTCTAGAAGATAATTTTATATTTGATAGAATTCATGAAGTTATTACATTACGACATGTTGCTATTCAGGAATTGATTAAAGGACTTCCGGAAGGAAATCAGAAAATGTTTAATAGCATGGTTGAATTTATCATGAACAGGAAAAATTAATGATATCAAGACAAGTAACGATTTTGAATAAACAAGGGTTACATGCGCGTCCCGCAACCGCAATGGTAAATACGGCAGCAAAATACAAATCAGAGATCTATATTTGCAGAGACGAAAAAAAGGTAAATGGCAAATCTATTTTGGGATTATTGGTCCTTGCAGCCGAATGTGGCGCAATTCTGACAATTGAAGCTCAGGGCTCTGATGAAAATGAGGCTGTTGAAGCACTGGTGAATTTGGTAACTGATCATTTTGGAATGGGTGAAAGCAGTTGATCCATGGCTAAACATGAAGAAATAAGTAGTATTTCCGGAATTAATGCGTCCAAGGGTATAGTTATTGGAACAGCTTACGTACGTAAGCTTAACCAAGAAACGGCTATTACCCGGACTTTGATCTCTACGGATAAGATCGAAGAAGAGATGATGAAATTAAGAAAAGCTCAGAATATGGTTGCTGAAGAGCTGGAATTAGTTCGTGAAAAAATCGAAAAACATCTTGGTACTTCATACAGCGATATTATATCAGCTCAACTTGCGATCCTGAAAGACCAGGAGGTTATACGGGAAGTCCAGGCTTATGTTGAAGAACATCATGTAAATGTTGCTTTTGCCTATAGAGTGGTGGTTAATCAGTATATTGAATTACTAGAGGATCATGACTCTGAATATTTCAAGGAAAGGGTTTCGGATATCCTTGATATTAAACAACGGGTTTTACTTGCTTTAATATCTAAACAAACAATTTTATCTACTTTTACAATTGATCGACCTACATTATTTATATCGCGTGATTTGAATCCTGCAGATATTATGATGCTTGTTTCTGAGAATGTTGTTGGTTTTATTACCGAATTTGGCGGTAAAACATCTCATGTGTCTATTTTAGCAAGAGCATTGAAAGTTCCGATGATCACAGGAGCAAAAGATGTGCTCCAAAAAGTCGAGTCGGGTCAAACCTGTATTCTTGATGCCGATAAAGCCAGGATATATGTGCAACCCAGTCAGGAATTATTGGATGAATATGATCGAAAGATTGTACAATTGGAAAGAAGAGATAAAACATTTAGGGCGGCGCATAACAAAAAAGCAGTCACAAGAGATGGTTATACATTCAAATTAGGTGCAAATATCAGTCTTCCTATGGAACTCGATGATGTGAAGAAATATGGTGGTGAGGGAATTGGCCTATATCGGACCGAATATCTTTATCTCATGAAACAAAACCTCCCTGATGAAGAAGAACTTTTCAACGAATACCGTCAAGTTACAGAGGGTATGCAGGGAAAAGAAGTGGTTATCCGCACCATTGACCTTGGTGGTGATAAAATGTCTGCTCTTTGGGATCAAGATATTCGTTTTGAATCAAATCCTTTTATGGGATATAGAGCGATTCGAATTTGCCTTGACAGACCCTCCGTGTTTATTACTCAATTAAGGGCTATATTAAGAAGTTCAGCTTTCGGGAAAACCTCAATATTACTACCAATGATAACGCATATTGAGCAATTAACTCAAAGTTTGGAATATATTGAAGAAGTGAAAAAAACACTTGATAATGAAAAGATTCCATATGACAAATCAATAAAAATTGGGATGATGATAGAAACACCATCGGCTGTTATGAATATTGAAGCATTTGTAAAAATAGTTGATTTCATTTCAATAGGAACAAATGATTTAACTCAATATGGACTTGCTGTAGATAGAGGAAATGAACGTGTTACAGATGTATATAATCATTATGATCCTGCAATTATTAAAATGATCGCAAAGGTTGTTGAAGCCGCCCATGATGCAGGTATTCCAGCGACTGTTTGTGGTGAAATGGCATCAGAAAATCGTGCATTGATCTTATTCGCAGCCATGAAGGTAGATAATCTGAGTGTTGCGCCCAGTTATATTGGCTCAGTTCGTGATCGAATTAATAGATGTGACCAGAAAAAAGCTCAACGACATTTAATGAAGATTATTAAAATGAGCACAAGAAAAGAAATTACGGATTATTTAGATAATATATTGGAATGATTCTAATCTGAATCGCCTAAAGTAGATAATGCTTGGCGTGCCGCCCTTTGACTAGCGGCTTTTTTAGTGGTTCCCGAACCGGTTCCATACCAATCTTTACCAACCATAACTGATATCTCAAAGTATTTCCCATGTGCGGGACCTTCTTCGTGAGTTGTTACGAATTTTGGCATATCCATATTATGTTGTTGGCAATACTCAAGCAGTTTCCCTTTGTAATTCTGGATCTCGGCTGCCGGTAAGAGACGCTTGTGCTTTGAGAGTAGTGTTTGATAGGTAAAATCCTGAGCAGCCTTAAAACCGCCATCAAGATATAATGCACCAATAAATGATTCGTAAATATCACATAAGATCGAAGAAGAATTTCGAAGGTTATCATTTTCGCCGCTTTTCCCTAAAAGAAGAAATTGACCAAAATGTAAACCGCGAGAAATAGAAGCTAAAGTAGTGCGATTAACCAGTTTTGCCCTCATTTGTGTTAATTCACCTTCCTTAGCATCGGCAAATTGTTCAAATAAAAAGCGCGTAACGATCATTTCAATGACAGCATCACCAAGGAATTCCAGACGTTCATAAGAGTCAACTTTGGTCTGAGTCTCATAATCAATAGCGGAGGTGTGTGTAAATGATTGTTTTAAAAGATCTTCATCATCAAAAGAATAGGCATAAACGCCGTAAACCTTCTTCGCAAGCTTATGGGGCTTGTTGGGGAAGAAGGAGAAATATACAGACTTAATTTTACTAAGGATATTTACCATAATAAAATATGGCAGTTAAACTATAGGAACGATTTCATACGTCCTTATAGTTTAACTGCGGATATTTATTTAATTTTCTTTTGGTGTAATAACCGGTCTATTTCTATAATAACCGCAATGCAGACATACATGATGGGGCATTTTCGGTTGTCCACAATGTTCACAGGTTGAGACTGTTGATGCTTTGTACGTATAATGAGTTCTGCGTTTTGCACCACGTGTGTGTGACAGTCTTCGTTTTGGGTTGGCCATTATTCCTCCGCGCTTTCAAGCGTTTTCTTCAGTTCTTTTAAAGAATCCCACCTGGGATCAATTTTCTCTTTGGTACAGATGCAAGCATGATGATTAAGATTTAACCCGCAAGAAACACATAAGCCCTTGCAAGTATCTGAACAGACCTTTTTAAAGGGGATGTTCAGCATAATCGTATCTCGCACATAAGGTTTAAGATCAATCTCAACATCCTGAGGAGGTAGATACATGATATGATCATCTTTATCTACATTATCTTCAGAAGTAAAGAGTACATTGAAGTCCTGATTGATAGCCATTTCGAATAATTCAAGACAGCGGTCACAATTCAGGTTCAATTTTGTTGAAATCTTACCCGAGAAAGTATAACTTTCTGCGGACTGATAAGCCGATACATGTACCGATATATCATCAGCCAGTTCGGGAATATCAAATTCATCCTTATTGCCTGTAAAATCAAAGAGCGTTTCATCAACAGATATATTTGATATCAAAATTTTCATAGCCTGCAAAGATATGATAGAAAATACTTTTAGTCAAGTGTTTTGACACAGAAGTTCAGAGTATAATTTTATTTCCAGATGGCTTTATTTTATCTTGTCAACCCAAGGTTCAAATTCGGTATTATCAAGCATCTCTTGACGGTAGTTTTTTGCATCCTCATAGTTGACGAAATGCCCAACACGTATACGATAACGCAATTTGCCTTCAATTTCCGCTTTTTGGATAAAAGCATCATAGCCCCGAGCAATTAATTTATCTTTAAGCTCAACAGCGTATGCTTCTACAGTTGAGCTGGAAACTTGAAGTGTATACTTTGCATTTTCTTTTAAGTTTGTTACATACTGTGTTGTTGGAGCAACAACTTCTTGTGCCTTCATTACAACAGGTTCTTTTTTCTCTTCAGTAACCTTTGTTACTGATTTGGTAGAATATGCCGGTTCTTGTTCTATCTCTTCAGGATTTTGTCCCGGTTTTGGAGCTGACTGCCACTCATTGGGTGTCTTGGTAACTGTGGTTTTTGTAAGAATGACCTTTTCAGTAACAACAGGGATTTCAATAACCTTTGGAGGAAGGGGAGTAGTTGTTGAAACAGGAGTTGTTTTATTTACAGGTTTTTCTTTATCTATATTGGCGAGATAATCCGGTTGAGGATCGGCCATATAAACAAAACTCTTATGAAGAACACTTCCTTCATTATTGATCATTGTTAGGCGGACAATATACCTTCCGGGTACATCCGGAATAAATGTTACGTTCGGATGATAATTGGATGGAATAAAATCTCGGGGATCAAGTCTTGATGTAGGAGGCTTCGTGTCAAATGACCACTGGTATTTAACAATATTTGAGGGGCGTTTATAATTTGCAATATCAACAGTATCCCCAACCAATACACCCTGATTGCTTGTACATCCTATTATCATAAAAAAAGCAAACACTACCAGCATTAGCTTAATGGATTTGTTCATAAGAACCTCCAATTATACATTAATACAGTAATTTCACGTATTTAAAAGAAAAAGGCAATCTCTTTTTTCGCATTTTCAGGACTATCGGAACCATGAACCGCATTACGGCGTGTCGTTTCCGCATATTTGTGTCGCAAAGTTCCAGAAGCCGCAATTTCGGGATCGGTTTTGCCCATTAATGTCCTATAATCTGCTATGGCATTTTCTTTTTCCAAATGTAAGGCAATAATAGAACCGCTGGTCATAAATGCAACCAGCGGTTCGTAAAAGTCTTTCCCTTTATGAACTTCATAAAATGCTTCTGCCTCTTCTTGAGACAGGTGTAACATTTTCATCGCCCTGATCTCGAACCCTGCATCAAGGATATCATGAATGATCAATCCCTGGTAACGTTTAGATATTGCATCCGGTTTTATCAAAGCAAGTGTTTGTTCTTTCATGGTGACCTATTTTTTAATATTCGGGATCTTTTCGTTTAAAATAACTTTTAGATCCGGTTGACCAATTTCCTGTAGATCATAAGTAACACGAACTGTAGGCTTCTTGATCTTGATCACGCGACGCAGGTCAATGGGCGTACCAATAATAACTGCATCACATTCGGTATTTTCAATTGTTTTCTCAAGATCTTTCATCTGCTGATCGCCATATCCCATAGCGGGTAACAGTATACCGATATCCGGGTATTTCTTGAAAGTATCTGTAATACTGCCAACTGTATATGGGCGTGGGTCAACAACATTATTTGCACCGAATTTGATAGCGGCAACCATTCCGGCGCCGTATTCCATCTCACCATGAGTCAATGTTGGACCATCCTCAATAACGAGAACATTTTTACCATATATTACTGTTGGATCTTCGACTGTGATCGGAGATGCGGCATCTACAATAATTGCATTCGGATTGGCTTCCCGTACATTCTGGCGAACCATTTCAATGTTTTCATTGTCGGCTGTGTCGATCTTGTTGATCACAACAATGTCAGCCATTTTAAGATTGGTTTCACCGGGATAGTAAGAGACTTCATGGCCCGGTCGATGAGGATCTGCAACGGTTATAATGATATCGGCATCATAGAATGAAGTATCATTATTTCCGCCGTCCCAAAGGATTACATCAGCTTCTTTTTCTGCTTCACGCAAAATAGCTTCATAATCAACACCGGCATAGATCACTGATCCCATAGCAATATGGGGTTCATATTCTTCCATTTCTTCAATGGTACATTGATGCTTTCTCAAATCATCAATACATGCAAAGCGTTGAACAGCTTGTTCTGCAAGGTTACCATAAGGCATGGGGTGACGGACGGAGACCACTTTAAGTCCCATGTCTTTTAGAATGTTGACCACGCGGCGGGTGGTCTGTGATTTGCCGCATCCGGTTCTTACTGCATTAATAGCGATAACGGGTTTTATCGATTTTAACATCGTCCGTTTTCCGCCCATCATGATGAAATCAGCGCCACAAGCATTAACTAATGCTGCTTTATGCATAACTACTTCGTGAGGAACGTCGCTATATGAAAACACAACCTGATCGACATCATGTTCACTAATAAGTTCCGACAGTTCAGATTCATCAACGATCTTAATACCGTCAGGGTAGAGGTCACCCGCAAGGACAGCCGGATATTTCCGTCCGTCGATATCGGGGATCTGTGTTGCGGTAAATGCAACGACATTAAAGTCCTCGTTACCTCTGAAAAAGGTATTAAAGTTGTGAAAATCGCGTCCTGCGGCACCCATAATGATGACGTTAGTTTGTTTCATACAAACCTCCTATTAAGTAATTAAACGTTATCTATAAGGTGACTGGTAACCTATGAACAATGATCAGTGACCAATGTTCCTAATGGTGACCGGTGATAAAAACTATCAGTTGGTATTCTGAATAACTTCAACACATCAATTTCAATTTATTGTACTAAATTCCAACTACTTCAACAAAACCTTATCAACTATATCTCTATAATGATCAACGAATATGAAAGAAATTCCTTTTTTAACCATATCGGGAACCTTATCGAGATCGGACTGATTGGCTTTGGGTAAAATAACGGTTTTAATTTTCATTCGTTTAGCTGCTGTCAATTTTTCCCGCACACCGCCAATAGGAAGCACACGACCGCGAAGGGAAATTTCTCCTGTCATTGCCACATTATATCTTACTTTCCTGCCCGTCAAACAAGAAAGAACGGCTGTTGTGATCGTTACACCGGCCGAGGGACCGTCTTTAGGAATAGCTGCAGCAGGAAAGTGAATATGGATATCATGTTTCATAAATTGAACCGGTTCAATTCCAAATTCAACTGCAGATGCACGTAAAAACGAGATCGCCGTTTCAACCGATTCTTTCATAACATCACCAAGCAAACCGGTCATTTTAAAATTACCTTTTCCCGGCATGAGTGTAACTTCAACAGGCAGAACATCACCACCGCTTTCAGTATATGCAAGACCAACAACGATACCCACCTCATTTTCCACAGGCAAATTGTCTTTAAAGATTTTTTTGGGTCCAAGAAAATGTTCCATGTTCCCGGTATCAAGAATGATCTTTTCATGTTTTTCATCTTTAGCAAATTCACGTGCACTCTTACGGCAAACTTTTGCAATCTCGCGTTCCAGATTTCTTACTCCGGCTTCCATTGTATAATGCTCTATCATTGCCTCGATGATTTTAGGGGCAAAGCGAAGTTGCATTTTAGTTAATCCATTTTGCTCAATTTGCCTTGGGATAAGAAATTGTTTTGCGATCTGTACTTTTTCCGGTGTGATATAGCCCGGCATAGAGATCAATTCCATGCGATCAAGAAGGGCAGGGGGGATACTATGGGTACTATTTGCAGTTGCGATGAAGAAAACCTTCGAAAGATCAAAGGCCACTTCAAGAAAATTATCACGAAAATCTTTATTTTGCTCTGAATCCAATACTTCAAGTAAAGCTGATGCCGGATCGCCACGGAAATCTGCACCGATCTTATCTACTTCATCCAACATAATGACAGGATTCTGAGAGCCACACTTTTTAATGTACTGAATGATCCGGCCAGGCATAGAGCCTATGTAAGTTCTGCGGTGACCGCGGATCTCAGCTTCATCACGCATACCACCGACCGAAAAACGAATAAATTCACGATGCATGGCTCGTGCAATGCTTTTTCCTATAGACGTTTTGCCAACACCCGGAGGACCTACAAGACATAGAATTGGGCTTTTTGCGTTTTGTTTTAATTTTAGGACCGACAGAAATTCCAGTATTCTGTCTTTAACATCTTCAAGTCCATAATGATCCTCATCAAGAATAGTGGAGGCTTCATTTATATCAAGACGATCTCCAGTATATTCACCCCAGGGAAGGTCAAGCATCCAGTCAATATATGTTTTGCTGACAGTATATTCTGATGAAAAAGGTGACATTAAGGCAAGTCGTTCAATTTCTTTTTCCACTGCTTTCATAGCTTCAGGTGTCAATTTAGCGGCATCAAGCTTTTTATTCATTTCCACAACATCAGAGTCATCGTCATCTGATTCTCCGAGCTCTTTCTTAATAGCTTCCAATTGTTCGCGTAACAGGAATTCACGTTGTTGTCTATTGACTTCTTTATTGACATGTTCATTGATCTTAGCATTCAATTCGATGATCTTGAATTCTTTTTGTAAAGTTTTTATCAGGAGGTCAAGTCGCTTGGCTATATTCAATTCTTTTAAAAAATTATATTTTTCTGAGATTTGAATGCTCAACGAAGAAGCGATCAGATCCGTAAGTTTAGATGGATCTTCAATGGCAAAGATAACATCCTGAATTTCTTCGGGAAAAACGGGGGAGATGGAAATAATTCTTTGAAATAGATCTGAAATGGTACGAATATAGGCTTCTGATTTCAGTTTAGGTGCAGATATTTCTTTTAGTTGCTTTACAATCGCAATACGGTAATCCAATTGAGTTTCCATTTCGCGTTCTATCGCGATACGGTGAAGTCCGCGTAACAATACGCGTGAAGAACCATCGCCGATCTGAATGATCTTAAGAACAGAACAAGCTACCCCGATATCAAGTATAGCATTATCATTATCATCGCCTTCATCACTGAGTATGCGAGTAAAAACAGCAACAGTTTTATCTGATTTTAATGCATCATTGATCAATTGATGTAAGTTCTCTTCACGAATCATGACCGGGAAAATAATATGAGGAAGTGGGATTATCCCTTCAACCGGTAAAATCCGCATGGTTGGTGGCAAAACATCTATGTAATCTAATTTATTTTTCATACTGAACAAGACTCGAAAATATCAAATAACATACAATATTATGGGGTAAAATGCTAAAGGATAAAAAATGTATAGTAAGATTTTGTTAAATGATTTTTGGATTAAAGAATTTTTCTGCCAACTCATTTATTTGATCAATATCTTTTGATCTATTTATCTCAAATCGCATGTGTGCTGCACCATCCATACCTCTAATATAAGCCGCCGCATGAGGCTTAAATAAGTTTCCGGCATACATTAATGAATAATTCTCTTTTTGCAGATTCAGGTGTTCGAAAAAACTTTGAGAGATTTGATCTTTATTTTCGGCAGGAGGTAGGATTCCTTTTGTCAGGAATTGGATCACATCTCTAAATAGCCAGGGTTTTCCCATCGTTGCACGACCGATCATGATACCGTCGCAACCGGTTTCTTCGATCATACGTTTTGCATCTTGAGGCGTATGTATATCACCATTTCCTATAAGTGGTATGTTGATAGCTTTTTTTACATCTCCAATGATAGACCAATCTGCTTCACCGGTATAACGTTGCTTGGTAGTGCGGGGATGAACTGTGATCAACGACACGCCTTGGGCTTCGAGGCGCCTGGCTGCTTCAACTGCAACAATACCTCCGTTATCCCACCCTGATCGGATCTTTGCCGTAACGGGAACAGAAACCGCACGAACGACCCATTTCGCAATTTTTTCCAGTTGATCCAAATCTTTTAGGATTGCAGATCCTGCACCGCGTTTAACGACTTTAGGTACAGGACAACCAAAATTAAGATCAATAATGTCCGGCTTAAGATTTTCTTCAATATATTGGGCAGAGCGAGCAAGAGTTTCAGGATCATGTCCAAAGATCTGTATACCGATGGGTCTTTCGATCTCGTTAAAGCGCATGTAATTGATGGTTTTATCATTTTCTCTTACAATCCCTTCTGAAGAAACAAATTCCGTAAAAACAACTGCCGCGCCAAAAGATTTACACATGGTGCGAAAGGGTTTATCGGTTACACCTGCCATGGGAGCAAGAAATACCGGATATTTTATCTCAAGTCCATCAATATTGATTGGTTCTAACATGGGTGCAATATAGTGTTTCCGATACCAAAAAACAAACATCAGGTGTAGGAAATCCCTAAAGATATCGGGACCTGCTTCCAACATGTGATTTTATTTTGATTTTTAAAGTTAATCAAATACATTCATTCAACAAAGGAGCTAATCATGAAGAAAATTATCACAATTGGTTTTATTGTTTTATTGTTGTTATCCTGCTCGGTAGAGCCCGGGAGAATAACATATAAACTGAATACGGCGCCTTTTCCTCATCCCGATAGAGCGGATGGTTATATGCGAAAAGATATCCACTATTCTTTCGATGAACATTATTCGGACTCTTCGGTCGGAGTGGTAATTCCGCTTAATTACAAGAAAAAGAACAAAGTTGATTTGCTTGTACATTTCCATGGATGGGGTAATTCTGTTGATAAAACGATTGAAAAATTTGTTTTGAATGAACAGTTAGAAGCCAGTGGAAAAAATATCCTGCTTGTTGTCCCTCAGGGGCCTAAATTAGCGCCGGATTCTTTTAACGGTAAACTTTGTGACAAAGGTGGATTTGAACGCTTCATAGATGAACTTCTCGATTCTTTAAAAGCAGATAAAATAATCAGGACGAAAAAGATAGGACGGATTATTATATCCGGTCACAGTGGCGGCTATTACGTAATGGCACATATTTTGCGTTGGGGTGGCTATACGGATAAGATATCGGATGTTCTGATTTTTGACGGATTATATGGAAATGAAAATGATTATTTTTCCTGGTTGTTGAATTACAATGGCCGTTTGGTAAATATTTATACCGAAAATGGCGGGACAAAGGACAATTCTGAAATGTTCATGGCAAAATGCGACTCGGCTTCGATCGATTATTTTTCGGGCGTCACCAAAGATCTTGAGGAAATGCCCGGGGACAGAGTATTAATGCTATACAGTGATCTTGGGCATTCGGATGTGATGTATAAACGGCAGAATTTGGTAAAGATATTGAATTCGTTGAAGTAAGTTGATAGTTGATAAACTTCACTATTCGATATTCAAGGATTTATTTCCAAGATTAGGGAAAGAAGTTAAAGGTATAAAGGTCATCAGGACACACCATACTAAATCTTGATTCTTGGAATTTGTCGCTTGAAATTTTTATCCTGTCGCTTTCAGCACCACACGAATACAAGTTCCTTCACCTTCTTTAGAATGTAAAACAAAGATCTTGCCGTTGTGGTATTCTTCAATAATGCGTTTAGTTAGAGATAGACCCATACCCCAACCACGTTTTTTTGTACTAAAGCCGGGTTTGAATATATTTTTCCACTGATTATCCGGAATACCTTTTCCGCTGTCTTCCACTTCAATGATCATGGAAGTGCCAGATTGTTGAAAGCGGACATGGATATTGCCCGGTTTCCCTTCCAAAGCATCGACGCCGTTTTTGATCAGATTTTCAAGCGCCCATTCTATCAATTCAGAATTTGCTTCAATTTTACCTTTTGCTTCCATTAAGAAGATCAGCTCTACAGATTTGTTTTTTTGAGGAATCCGGCGTTCAATATAGCTTTTTACACTTTCAAAAAGATCCGCTGCTGCAATGGGTTGTAATTTGACCTTTGCTCCGATCTGAGAGAAGCGATTCGATACTTTTTCAAGACGCTTAATATCAATATCCATTTCCCGGGTGATCTCATCATCATCTCCCAGTTTCATGCGAATCATTTCAAGCCATCCCATGAGAGAAGAGATAGGTGTTCCCAATTGATGTGCAGTTTCTTTTGCCAATCCTACCCAAATAAATTTTTTCTCACTTCCGCGAATATATTGGAAACCTAAGAAACCTGCCAATATGATTACAAATGCGCCCAATATCTCAATAAACGGCAACCATGTCAAGCGACGAATTGTAATACTATCACCATAATGAATAATTCCGACAATTTGACCCTCAACGATCAATGGAACCGGTATATTACTTTCATCCATTTTTTGGGCAATCTGTTTGAGTTCAGATTTTAGTTCGGTAGTTGCATCAGCTGTGTCGGTTATTCCGTTAATATTTTTCCATGCATTGATCTCATTCGACACCGGTACAGTTATAATAATTGGAAATGAAATTCGTGGAATGATCTCCTCAAAAAAGAAACCATAATCGGAGAATTCTGCATCTCCGGCAAGTTGAGCGTACAGTTCAGTATAAAATATTAGTGATTGTTCGGATTCTTCACGCAGGTCACTTACGATGGTTTGAGAATAGAAAAGGACTCCTCCGGCAAATAGTAGGGCGATCGCAATGAGAATGAATTTAATGCGTGACGTATTGAACATAAGATGATTCCTTGTTGTTAAGAGAAAATAAAAATATATTTAACCAGTAGCAAAGGAATATTCAAAGGAATAGAAGTAATCATAAGAGTAATGATATGAAGCAAATCAGATATATTATAGCCATTCTGCTTTTTTTATGCGCGATTTTAAATGCACAGCAAATAATTCGATGGATCGTCATTGTTGAAGTTCCGCTTGAGACACCAAAAGATGCTGAGGTCTATATTGCAGGTAATTTCAATCTTTGGAACCCTGCAGATCAGTTGTATAAACTTATTCCAGTTAGAACCGGTCTGTATACTTTGACAATGAATATGAACATTGATGATGTGGAATTCAAATTTACGCTGGGTTCTTGGGATAAAGTTGAAGTTCTCAGTAATAACGAAGATAGACCTAACCGTATTGAGAAATTTAAAAATGTTATTATTAAAGAAACTTATAAAGTTGAGGCATGGGCAAATAGAGAACATAGATCGACCATGACCGGGAATATCAAGATCATTGAAGATTTTACTATGCCCCAATTGGAACGCACCCGGTGTTTGCGGGTCTATTTGCCGCCGGGCTATGGAAACAGCTTAAAGCGATATCCGGTTATGTACATGCATGACGGGCAAAATCTATTTTCAGATGCAACAGCATATTCCGGAGAGTGGGGAATTGATGAAACGTTAGAAAAAATGATTAAAAAGAAAGAAATACCCAAAATGATCGTTGTAGGTATTGATAATCATTCCCGGTACCGCCTGAACGAATATACGCCTTTTCCCTTTGAATATCATGGACAAGAGATCGATGCCGAAGCCCAATTATACGGTCGCTTTTTAGTTGAAACCTTAAAACCTTATATCGATAAACATTACCGTACAAAAAAAGGACGAAAATTTACAGCCGTATCCGGATCCTCTATGGGGGGATTGGTTTCGGTTTATTTAGCCCTTGAGTATCAGGAAATTTTTTCCAAAGTTGGTGCCTTATCTTCTGCTTTTGGCGTATGCCGGGATGATCTTATCGGTTTTATTGCACAGCATCCCAAAGAGTATCCCATTCGTTTCTGGTTGGATGCCGGTACGGAAGAGGGTGAAAATATGAAAATCGAAACAAATCAAATTCAGATCAGGAATGCTCTGATTGCTGCGGGTTGGGAAGACAGTAGCGAAGTAATTTTTAAAATTTATGAAGGCGCCGAACATCACGAAAGCTATTGGCGTCAAAGATTTGGGGACGTACTGGAGTTTTTATGGGACAAAAAACACTTCTAAAAATTAAAAATAAATTGACTCAGTCGCGTAGATTATCTTTTTGCCTTTAAGCTTTTAGCTTCGTACTTTTATTCATGATATTTCAAGATCTAAATATTAATGTAAGTAATTTGCCACTGATTGGAGAAAAAAGGCGTGAAGCTCTTGCGACTGTCGGTGTATATACTTTAGAAGATCTATTGTATTATGTTCCGCGTGCTTATCTTGATCGCAGTTCTGTAAAACCCATTGGTCAGCTTATTGTAGGTGAGGAGTGTACGGTTGTTGGAGAAGTTCAACGAGTGCGTCTTATTCCTGCAAAAAAACGAAAAATATTAAAAATTGAGATCATGGATTCATCCGGGATCCTGACATTGAATTGGTTCCATGGAAGTGAATGGATCCAGAATACTTTCAAACCCGGAGATACCGTTTCTGTTTTTGGAAAAGTGGAATTCTACCGCGGTAATACCATGACCCACCCGGATTTTGATATTATTGATCCCGATAAAGATGCATTGAACACCGGGGGTGTTATTCCTGTCTATCCCTTGACTCAGGACCTGAGAAAAAGTGGTTTTACAAGTCGATCATTCAGGAAATTATTTGCTCTTATCCTTGATAAATTGCATCCCGATATATCTGATCCCATTCCTGAAAAAATACGAAATGAAAATAACTTAATGTCATTTATTGAGGCAATAAAACAATTGCATTTCCCCGGATCAGCCGATTTGCTAAATAAGGCACTTTATCGTTTTAAATTTCAGGAATCGTTAATGTTGCAAAGCATTATCTCAATAAAAAAACGTCGAGTTAAAGAACAGAAAAATAACACAAAATGCGAAAAAGCCGGGGAGATTTTGCGTAATTTATATGAACATTTACCTTTTGAAGCCACTGAGGCTCAAAAGCGTGTATTAAAAGAAATATATAGTGATTTTAAAGGCGATCACCCAATGAATCGCTTACTTCAAGGGGATGTCGGTTGCGGAAAGACATTGGTTGCGGCCATGGCTGCAGCAATTATTACCGCTAATGGATATCAAACTGCGATCATGGCCCCGACAGAGATCCTGGCGAATCAACATTATGAGCATTTTAAAAGTGAATTTGATCGTCTGGATGTGAATTGTTGTCTCTTAACAGGAAAAACACCCAAAAAACAACGCGATCTTTTACTTTCTGAAATTGCTTCTGGTGCAATCCCTATCGTGATAGGTACCCATGCTTTGATACAGGAAGATGTACTTTTCTCCCATTTAGGTTTAGTGATCATAGATGAACAACATCGCTTTGGAGTTGATCAGCGTGGAACACTTATAAAAAAAGGATTACATCCGCATACACTGGCAATGACAGCAACCCCCATTCCAAGAACACTGAGTATGACACTTTATGGTGATATGGATGTATCGATCATTGATGAAATGCCTAAGGGACGTATACCGGTTAGAACAAAAGTAGTGCTACCTAAACGCCTACCGGGTGTGTATGATTTTCTTGAAAAGGAAATGATCGCCGGTCAACAAATATATGTTGTATTCCCTTTAATAGCAGAATCGGAGAAAATTGATCTGAAGGCTGTTGAAAAAGGGTATGAAGAATTGCAGGAACGTTTTCATGCTTATAATGTTGGCATGCTTCATGGCAGAACTAAAAAAGATGATAAAAAACAGATCATGCAGGCATTTATTAACAATGAAATTCAACTTCTTGTAAGCACGACTGTAATCGAAGTAGGTGTTAATAATCCCAATGCCACAGTGATGCTGATTGAAAATGCCGAACGCTTTGGTTTAAGTCAGTTACATCAACTAAGAGGCCGGGTAGGCCGGGGAAGCGAAGCATCTTGGTGTATACTTGTACAGCGCAATCAAACACAAATTTCAACTGACCGTCTGAGAATTTTAGAAAATAGCAATGACGGATTCATTATATCCGAAGAAGATCTTCGTCAACGTGGTCAAGGTGACCTATTCGGGGCACGCCAGCATGGCCTGCCGGATCTGAAATTTGTAAACATGTTCTCAGACAGACCAATTATGGAAAAAGCCCGGGATACCGCATTTACTTTGATACAAAATGATCCTCAACTTCTTCTTCCAGTTAATCTGAATTTTCGCAATTACTTCCTTACCCACTATGCCGATAAACTTGATTACGCAGGAATAGGATAAATGGTAAACAATAAATGATAACTTATGTAGGGAACGGGCACGCATGTTCCGAGCAGTGTTTGGTTTAATAACCAAGTTTCAATAACCAAGAACCAAGTATCAAAAATCCTTAAACTCAAAATATTTTCGGAACACAATGCCCAATGAAGCATTAATAGCCTTAGTTTTTGAGTAGGTTTTTATTGTTATACATCATAATTGGAATTAAATTAATGTTCTTAAATATTAATTGGAGGAAAAGATGACTGATACGATCACCAGCGGACAATTATTTATGGGTTTAGTCTATAGTTTAACCCAATCTGCATTTATTAGTCTCGGTAAATTACCGGACCCAATGACAGGAAGTATTGACCGGAATCTCCCGCAAGCTTCACAAACCATTGACTTGCTTGCTGCACTTCAGGAAAAGACCAAGGGTAATTTAGAGCAAGAAGAAGAAAGGTTCCTTAGCCGGACCATCTCCGATCTTCGTTTGAATTATGTTGATGAGGTCAATAAACCAAAAGAAGAAAAAAAAGAAACTGAAGAGGAAAAAGAAACTCCTCCCGAAGAAAAATCAGACAAAGCTAAATAAATTTTGAAAAAAGGGAAATGATGTTAATTGACAAAATCAAAAAAGCAAATAAATTGAAATTGGGCTTTGGGCTTGGTTCTTTCCTGCTCTCATTTATTGTTTATATGCTAACTGTAGCTCCTACATTGTCGTTTTGGGATTGTGGTGAGTTTATTGCATGTGCAGCAACAATGTCTGTACCTCACCCACCCGGAGCTCCACTGTTCTTACTTTTTTCTCGGATATTTTCAATGATCCCGTTTAGTACGGATATTGCATATCGGACGAATCTATTATCTGTTTTCACTTCAGCATCAACAATTATTTTACTTTACTATAGCATAATACTTCTTATTCAACGCTTCCGTGGAAAAGCTGAAACATTAAAAGACCAATTTATTGTTTATTTCTCTGCTTTCATTGGTGCAATGGCCTTTGCATTCTCGGATAGTCAATGGTTCAATGCCGTAGAAACTGAAGTATATGCATTTAGTACACTTCTGACCGCGCTGACCGTTTGGCTTGTGTTAAAATGGGATGCAGAAGATATTAAAGGTAAACATGGTGAGAAATACTTGTTGTTTTTGTTTTATTCATTGGGAATTGCAGTTGGAATGCACCTTCTTAATATCCTGGCAATTCCTTTTATTGTCCTTATCATCTATTTTCGTTACTCAAAATTCGAGATCAAGAGCTTTTTGGGTGTTTCAGCACTTGCGGGTATAATATATTTGATCATTCATAAAGGTATTATTGATGGCACTCCGGAAATTGCCAAAATGATCAATATCAATCCTGCCGCTGTTTCATTTCCTTTGGCTCTTCTTGTTGTAGCTGCGATCTTTTTGGCTTTATTCTTTATTTTTGGGAAAGCATTAAAATCACGCCCCATTGCCGCAAAATGGAGCCGCTTGGTCTGTATCGGACTTATTTTAATAACAGTGGGCTATTCCAGTTATGAAATCATCTTTATCCGTTCTCTGAAAAATCCGGGCATTGATGAAAATGATCCCGAAACAGTTTCCGCAGCAGTTTCTTATCTGCATCGTGAGCAATATGGACAGCACTCCTGGAGTAGGGAAGATGCCATGTCTCAAAACAAAACAAATGTTCAGTATAAAAGCTCATTTGATTTTTTCTGGCGCTATCAATTCAAGCGTATGTATATTCGCTATTTCAATTGGCAGTACATGGGTCGCGCAGAAGGGGGCGGTGTTGGGTGGTCCGGTGCTGAAGTAGATATAAAACAGCTTTGGGCGCTACCCTTTCTTTTCGGAATGATCGGAGCCTTTTTCCACTTTTCAAAGGATTGGAGGCGGGCTTTCCCGATATTGATCTTGTTTGTTATGACCGGATTGGCGATCGTTCTTTATGTGAATAATCCTGATCCACAGCCCAGGGAGCGTGACTATTCCTATGTGGGGAGCTTCTTTACTTTTGCCTTCTGGATAGGTATAGGTGCTCTTGCTGCACTGGATACGCTGGACAGGCTGATCAAAAAAAGAAAACTAAAGCAAATTTTAATTACTACGGCATCTGTTTTGCTCTTAGTTGCGCTTCCAATGAATTTGTTATTGGCAAATTTTGAATCACACAGCCGAAAAGGCAATTATGTAGCCTCTGACTATGCTTATAACTTATTGAATTCTTGCGAGGAAAATGGCATCCTGTTTACGAACGGCGATAATGACACTTTTCCTCTTTGGTATATGCAGGAAGTGGAGAAATTTAGAAAAGATGTTAAGGTCGTTAATTTGAGTTTATTAAACACTCCCTGGTATATCAAGCAGTTAAAAAACACAGATCCTGCTATTCCACTTCGTTGGACCGATGCTCAAATAGAGACTATTCGGCCGATACCCTGGAAAACTCAGGAGGTTACGATTGCCGGCATAACGACATCCATAAAACCCACTTATGGGGGACAATATCTCCGGGTACAAGATTTAATGATCTTAGAACTGATCAGGGTAATCAACTGGAAAAGTCCTATCTACTTTGCGGTTACCGTTTCAGGTTCATCCCGTCTTGGTCTGGATGATTATTTATCCATGGAAGGACAGGTCATGAAACTTTACCCCTATAAAGTTTCAAAGATCGATGAAAACAAGATCTACGATAATTTTACCGATAATTATAAATTCCGGAATTTAAATAGTCCCGATGTATATTTCAGTCCCAATACCAAACGACTAATGCAAAATTATCGTACCGCTGTATTACAAGCGGCAATGAAATTCATTGAAGATGGCAATGATGAAAAAGCCAGTGGAATACTTGCCGCTATTGATAAAAACATACCTGAAGATATTATCCCTCAATATCATCCTGAACTTACTTTACAGACAGGACGGTTGTATTTCCAACTGGGTGATACAACAGAATATATACGTCGAATAGATGATATTTTGGGCCAAAATAATCTTGACCAACGAACACTCATGCTGATCGCCCAGGAGCTGGTTTATACTCTACAAGATTATAATAAAGCCGAGCAGATACTTTTACCGCTTTACAAACAAGATCCCTATAACAACTGGATCGCCGGAACATTGGTTCGACTTTACCGCGAAACAGGGGAATTTGTTTCAGCTTTAAATATCCTTGATGGTTGGCTAAAAAAAGCGCCTAATGACCATCAGGCTCAGGCTCTGAAAACACAGATCGAAGAATTGGCAAATGAATGATTTATGCCTGCAGGGATAAGCCCGATATTCAGGTAAAAGAAAAAGTAGCTATTGTACTGCTTAGCTATAATAGCCGGGTTTATTTGGAACGCTTTTTGCCTTTTGTCTTGAAAACGGAATATCAGGATCATCGTCTGATCATTGTGGATAATGCATCCGGTGACGATACATTGGAGTTCCTTCAAAAAGAATATCCGCAAATTGATATTTTACATATTGATGTTAATCATGGTTTTACGAATGGGTTTGTTGAGTCTCTTGCTTGTATTAAGGCAGAGTATTACGCTTTGTTGACTTCTGATGTTGAAGTACCACCTCAATGGTTGACCCCTTTAGTAGAAGCCATGGATGAAGATAAAAAGCTAGGTGCATGCCAGCCAAAGATAAAAGCCTATAAAGAAAGGGATTCCTTTGAGTATGCCGGTGCCTCCGGTGGATTCATGGATCCTTTCGGATATATGTTCTGCCGGGGCAGGATATTTGATCACGTGGAGAAGGACAAGGGTCAATATGATGATCCTCTGGATATATTCTGGGCGAGTGGAGCCGTATTTTTACTACGTTCTGCCGTTTATCATCAGGTGGGTGGCTTTGATAATGATTTCTTTGCCCACATGGAAGAGATCGATCTATGTTGGAAGATCCAAAGAGCAGGTTATGGGATCAAAGTTATACCAAAATCTGAAGTTTACCATGTCGGTGGTTCAGTGATTTTATATGGTAGCACTGAAAAGACCTTTCATAATTATCGGAACAACCTGATCATGCTGACCAAACATTTACCGGTCGATCGTCTTATTTGGATGATCCCCTGGCGTTTATTGCTTGATCTGGTATCCGGGTTTCAGGTCTTGCTGTCGGGAAAACCAAAAGAAATGGGCGCTATATTAAAGGCTCACGCATATTTCTGGAGATCATTTGGAAAATGGATCGGAAAAAGAAAAGAAATATATTCAAAGGTACCTTACACGGAACTTAAAGGAATTTATTCAAAATCCATTGTATGGCAATTTTTTGTTCAAGGTAAAAAAAAATATTCAGAACTGCCCGGCAGTTTGAGTAAAGGAGAATAGATATGAAAGTGGTTATTTTCGCCGGTGGAAAAGGAAGTCGGATTTCTGAAGAATCAATTCTACGACCAAAACCAATGATTGAAATAGGCGGGAAGCCCATATTATGGCATATTATGAAGCACTATGCTTCCTATGGTCATAATGAATTTGTTATTTGCCTCGGTTATAAGGGCGAAATGATCAAAGAATATTTTTTGAATTACGTTGCTCTCCATTCAGATATGACGATCGATCTTAAAGATAATCAGGTAAAAGTCAGCGACAGCTCCTGCGAAGAATTTAAAATTTCCCTTATTGACACCGGCTTGGAAACCATGACTGCCGGTCGTTTAAAACGAGTACAAAAATATTTAAATAATGAAACATTTATGTTGACCTATGGCGATGGCGTCACAGATGTGGATATCAATCAACTTATTGAATTTCACAAAACCAAGAAGGGCATTGTGACCATGACCGGAGTCCAGCCGCAAAGTCGTTTTGGTATTTTGGATATTGATGAGAATGACATGGTTAGCACGTTTCAGGAAAAACCGAAAACCGAAAATGTCTGGATCAATGGTGGATATTTTGTTATCGAACCGGGCGTTTTTGATTATTTGCACGATAATGCGGACGATGTCATGTGGGAGCGTCAACCTCTCGAAGATATATGTGCAAAGAGCCAATTGGCAGTTTATAAACATCATGGTTTCTGGAAATGTATGGATACTTTGCGTGACAAGATAGAACTTAATGAGCTTTGGGAAAACAATCCAAAATGGAAAAATTGGAAATGATAGACGAATTAAGAACATTTTATAAAGATAAAAGTGTCTTTTTAACCGGTCATACCGGTTTTAAGGGCTCATGGATGTTGGTGATGCTTGAAAATCTGGGCGCAAAAGTGACCGGATATGCACTTGATCCCGTTCATCAGCATGATCTGTATAATTCTATCAGGGGTGATATCTTGTGTGATTCTCATATCGCTGATATTAGAGATAGAAATGCCGTTCATCAGGCACTTGAAAGAGCACAACCCGATATAATATTTCATTTTGCCGCTCAAGCTTTAGTTCGTGAATCCTATAAGATCCCGGTCAATACTTTTGATACGAATGTAATGGGAACAGTGAATGTACTTGAAGCTATGCGTATGTTGACAAAACCGTGTACCGGGGTAATGATCACAACGGATAAAGTCTACGAAAACATGGAATGGGAATTCCATTATAAAGAAAATGACAGGCTGGGCGGTTTTGACCCCTACAGTTCAAGTAAGGCAGGAGCTGAGATAGCGATCGCTTCATACCAAAAAGCATTTTTCAATCCACGAAATATTAATGAACATAAAAAATCAGTTGCAGCTGCCCGTGGGGGAAATGTAATTGGCGGTGGTGATTGGGCGGATAATCGTATTATTCCTGATCTGGTCCGTGCTTTACAGAAAAATGAACCATTACAGGTAAGAAATCCCAAGGCTATTCGTCCCTGGCAACATGTACTTGAATTGCTTTACGGTTATCTAATACTGGGATTTAAATTACATCAAGACCCGGTAAATATCCAGGGCGCATATAATTTCGGACCTGAAAAAGGTGACGAAATGACAGTGGAAGAACTGGTCAATACGGCTATTCGTATTTGGGGATCAGGTGAGTTTGAACACCGGCCGGATAAAGAAAACTTACATGAAGCCGGGATCTTGCGTTTGGAAATTGAAAAATCAAAGAACACATTGAAATGGTACCCTCGTTGGAGATCTGATATTGCGGTAGAGAAGACCATGAACTGGTATAAGGAAGTTTTTGACGGCAAGGATGCTTTGGAAGTATGCAGAAAACAAATTGAAGAATATTTTGACTAGAAATCTGTAGCGAGGAGCCGATAGCCGGAAGTTAGAAGCTATATTGAATAAATTTTAAAATCTAAACCGTGAAATTTAACATGGAAATCATAAAAACATTATTCGACAATGTAAAATGCATTAAAATGCCAAAGTATGATGATGAGCGAGGATCATTTATAAAATGGTATAACGATACATCATTCGAAAAACAGGGAATATCAGCTTGTTTCAAAGAGTCTTATTTTTCAATTTCCAATAAAGATGTTATTCGTGGTATGCATTTCCAAAGCCCTCCTGCGGATCATGAAAAATTTGTATCGGTATCATATGGGGCAGTAAGAGATGTTATTCTTGATATTCGTAAAAATAGTCCAACTTATGGAAAAACTGAAGAAATAATTCTTTCGGCAGAAAATCATTTGGCTTTGTTTATACCTAAAGGTTTTGCTCATGGATTTGTTAGTTTGGAAGATCACACCATCATGAATTATCTTGTTTCTACGGTGCATAGCCCTGAACACGATAAAGCCATTCGCTGGGATTCGTTTTCTTATGATTGGAAGATCGAAAAACCTGTGATCTCAAAAAGGGATGAAGAGGCAGGTACTTTTAGCGATTTTATAAGTCCATTCGAACTGTAATAATAGAAAAATAAAGTATGAAAATATTTATCATTGGAGCATCTGGATTAGTAGGAGGGAATTGCATGCAATGTATGCGAAAAGATCCTGCTATGGATGTGATCGGTTCCCATTATTCTTTTGCGACAATCGATACTGAGTACTTCAATGTATTCAATCCGGCAGGTTCAACATTTGATCTTGCAGCTTTTGACCCCGATGTAATATTGCATACGGGAGCGTTGACCCATGTTGATCGTTGCGAAACTCATCCCGAAGAAAGCTTTCATCATACTGTAGAATCTACACAGGCGGCTCTGGCGCTTGCTGAGAAATTCCATTCAAAATTTGTATATATTTCTACGGATTATATATTCGACGGAAGATCAGGACCTTATAGTGAAACGGATCCCATAAATCCCATAAGTATTTATGGAAAGCATAAATGGCAAGCCGAGGAGATCATTCGAAATACAATCGATGATCATTTGATCCTGCGTATCACGAATGTGTATGGTGATGAGGTCAGAGGAAAGAATTTTGTAGCATTCGTGGCAGGTATCGCTCAATCAGGAGAAGAACGTACTTTACGTTTACCTGTCGACCAATATGCCACACCCATTAATGCAAGTGATGTTGGAAAATTTGCTTGCAGTTTGATCAAAGATAATAAACGAGGCACATATAATCTTGCCTCCGATGAATATCTCAATCGGGTTGAACTTGCTAAAAAAGTATTAGGCTATTTCCCTGCTTCTAAGGTTGAGATAGAAGCGGTCTCGACTTGGGAATTGGGACAAGCTGCGCCCCGGCCTTTAATGGGCGGTCTAAAGACAGATAAAATTAAAAACGAATATCCTAAACTAAAATTTACGACGGTTGATGATTATATGGAGAAACGATATGGAATTTAAGAATATTGATAAAAATTTAAATAAAATACTGACAAAGATAGCCCGCGAAAAAGTGGGAAAAGATATTGAACCGGGAAAAGATTATATTCCCGCTTCCGGAAAAGTGTTGTTTGAGCAGGATCTTCTCTACGGAGTTGAAGCTGTTTTAGATGCCTGGCTGACCGGCGGACGTTTTAATGCCGAATTTGAAGAACGTCTTGCATCGATGATCGGTAATAAACGCGTATTGACAACCAATTCCGGTTCTTCGGCAAACTTATTGGCCTTTGCAACGCTCACTTCGCCAAAGCTTGGAGACAAGGCATTAAAAGCCGGTGATGAAGTGATTACCGTTGCATCCGGGTTTCCTACGACAGTCAATCCTATCTTACAATATCACTGCATCCCTGTTTTTGTGGATGTGAGTATTCCGGGTTATAACGCTAATGTTGCCATGCTTGAAGAAGCCGTTTCTTCTAAAACAAAAGCCATCATGCTGGCGCACACATTGGGAAATCCTTTTGATCTCGATGCTGTTATGGCTGTGGCCAAAAAACATGATCTCTGGGTGATAGAGGATAACTGTGATGCACTTGGTGCGGAATTTGATGGTAAGAAAACCGGCACCTTCGGACATCTTGCCACCTGCTCCTTTTACCCTGCTCACCACATTACCATGGGCGAGGGGGGAGCCGTTCTGATCAATGACCCCAAACTGATCCGTATTGCCGAGAGTATGCGCGATTGGGGACGGGATTGCTGGTGTGAGACCGGTCATGACAATACCTGCAAGAATCGTTTTTGGGGACAGTATGGCAATTTACCTTTTGGTTACGACCATAAATATGTCTATTCGGAACGCGGATTTAATTTCAAGATTACTGATATCCAGGCAGCTATTGGCCTAAGTCAAATGGAACGCATGGAACCTTTTGCCGAAAAACGCCGGTATAATCATGCATACTTGACCAACCTGGTAAAGAGCGAATTGGGTGACATGATGATTGTGGATGAAGCACATCCTAAAGCTCTACCTTCATGGTTTGGTTGCACCTTTACACTTAAAGAAAACTTTCCCAAGAACAGACATGCACTCCTGCAATACCTCGAAGACCATAAAGTCGGCTCACGCCTATTATTCGCCGGTAACATCCTAAAACAACCGGGTTACCTTGATATGCCACATCGAGTCGTTGGTCCCTTAGACAACACCGATCGTGTCATGAACGACACCTTTTGGGTAGGGAGTTGGCCTGGATTAGAGGATAAACATCTAGACTATATAGCTGAACAAATGGTCGATTTTGTCAATGAAAATAAATAAATCGTTGAAATGACGAATGGTAAAGACGGAGCATTGCTCCGTCTCTACAAATATAAGATATACAAAAACGCCCCGAATTTTCGGGGCGTTTCCATATATCGTTTGATCTATTTTATATGCAACAATTCATCCAGATCGTGAAGAGTCGGAGGAAAGGGCGCTGTCTTGTATGTAGCAATGGCATCAATATTAGATTTAAATGCATTTTTTATTTCTGTAACCCGTTTGGGATATTCCACCTGCCATGTTTGACCCGGGACGAGGTTATGAAGCGGAACACAAATAACAACATAATTTAAAACATAACCTTCTTTCGTCAAATCTACAACTAGAGCATAGTCATAATTAGTTTCATAGCCGTTTGCAACGAAATGAAACTCAGGTTCACCGATCGTACGTCGAAGAATTTCTTCGTTATTTTGCCAAAATCCCTGAA
>JAIPIT010000078.1 GCA_021734505.1 Fidelibacterota bacterium
CCCTTTTTTCTGAAGTTCATCGCGATAGATATTATTTACCTCGTAACGATGACGATGGCGTTCTGAAATGGTCTCGCTACCATACGCTTTTTGAATATATGAACCGATGGTCAGTTCACAGTCAAAAGCGCGCAATCTCATGGTTCCACCGAGGTTTGTTATCTTTTTTTGCTCTTCCATCATATCAATTACGGGATGCGGCGTTTTATTGTCAAATTCCGTTGAATTCGCTTCTTTCAGTTTCAGTACGTTCCTTGCGTATTCTATTACAGCTATCTGCATGCCAAGACAAATCCCGAAAAATGGAATGTTCTTTTTTCTGGCATATTCGGCCGCCAATATTTTTCCTTCAATGCCACGAATACCGAAACCTCCCGGGACTAAAAAACCATCCAGCGGTTCAAGGATCTTACCGATCTGTCTTTTATCCAGACCTTCAAGATCTTCAGCTTCGATCCAGGTCAAGTTAACGCGCGTGTTGTTTACGGCACCTGCATGAATAAATGATTCAGTGATGCTTTTATAGGAATCTTTCATATCGGTATATTTACCGACGATACCGACATTGACGGAATGAGCCGGATCTTTAATATGATGGACCATCGTCCGCAACTTTCTCAAATTCGGATTTTTACCGTTGCCAAGTCTCAGATGTGAAGCAATGGTGGTATATACATCTTGTTTTTTGAACACAAGCGGTATCTCATAGATTGTCTCTGCATCCGGCATATCGATAACGGCAGCGGGTTTAACATTGCAGAATAATGAGATCTTATTACGGGCACCACTGTCCAGTCCAACTTTTCCGCTGCGGCACATGATCATGTCCGCATCCAGTCCGATCTCACGCAATTTTTGCACCGAATGCTGCGTGGGCTTTGTTTTGATCTCTTCGGAAGAACCCACATAAGGCAGCAGAGTCACATGAATGTTCATGTGCTCATGATATGAGAGCTGGTTCTCAAACTGACGCATCGCTTCCAAAAAAGGCTGACTTTCGATATCACCGACCGTACCCCCAACTTCAGTTATCACGATATCATAATGTTCTTTTTCAAGAATAGCCTTAAAGCGGCGGATGATCTCGTTGGTAATATGTGGAATGACCTGAACGGTTCGCCCCAAATATTCTCCGCGCCTTTCGGCCTCAAGTACAGTGCTGTAAACCTGGCCGGCCGTGGCATTGTTGTTCCGGGACATGCTGATATCCAAAAACCGCTCGTAATGACCGAGGTCAAGATCCGTTTCTGCGCCGTCATCGGTCACATAAACCTCTCCGTGCTGAGTTGGGCTCATCGTGCCGGGGTCCACATTCAGATAGGGGTCGAATTTTTGAATCGTGACCTTATATCCCGCCTCTTTGAGAAGGTAACCGATAGAAGCTGAGGTAATGCCCTTTCCGAGACCGGAGATCACGCCGCCTGTCACGAAGATAAAACGGGTTGATCCTGGGTCTTTCGAATCTGTTGCCATGGGAGACTCCTTATCCTTTTACCACTCTGGGTACTTTGAAATGCTCTCCGTCATGATCGGGTGCATTTGCCATCACCTCTTCCCTGGACAGTGATGGAAGATGCTTGTCTTCCCTCATCACGTTCACAATGTCGATCACATGGCTCATGGGTTCAACATTATCCACGTCAAGCTCATTCAGTTGTTCAATATACCCTAAAATATCGCTTAATTGCCGGGAATAGAGTTCGATCTCTTCCTCGGTAAGCGTTAATCTTGCCAAACCGGCAATATATTTCACTTCTTGATGTGAGATAGCCATTCCTGCCCCTGACTGTTTTAGAGTGTAATGAGTAATTCCGTTAGAAATTCCCAAACTTTTTTAATTGAGGGAACATACATGCGTTCATCGGGAGAATGCGGATTTTCGATCGTAGGACCAAGCGAGATCATATCCATGCCTTCATGCTTGGCACCGATGACGCCGCACTCCAGTCCGCCATGGACCACATTGACGACCGGTTCTTTCCCGAACATTTTGATATACAGTTCTTTTGATGTTGCCAGCAATGCGGAATCCCAATTGGGCTGCCAGGAGGCATAGCCGTTGCCGCTTTTATACTCGGCGCCGGCAAGATGCGCCAGCATTTCGATCTGCTGGGTCATACGGTCTCTTGAAGACATGACTTGCGAACGCTGGCTGGACAAGATACGTACAGCCTCATCTTCCGTTCGGATAGTTGCAAAATTGTTCGAGATCTCTGCGATCAGTTTTCCGCCATTATAGACCGAGGGATCAAGCGCCTGCGGTCCGTTCGGAAATGCCAGCATCAGACGGAGTATTTGTTCACTCAGTGCTGTTTCTATCGCATCCTCCGCAGTATCGACCTTACATAAGGATCCCTCAATACCGGATTCGAAATTCAGGTATTCGTTCGTAAAGTCATCAACACATTGGGATATGACCTTATCGGCATCCGTTTTCCGGTCATTCGGGATGGCAATAACGGCAATTGCTTCACGTGGAATGGCATTATGCGCCGTTCCGCCGTGTAGAGATATCAGCTGAAGAGGCAGAGCTTGTTTCATTTCCCATAAGGTACGCACCAATAGAATATTTGCGTTTGCCCGATGTTTAACGATATCCTGACCGCTGTGACCGCCCATACAGCCGCTGATCTTTAGTTCATAAATTGTATAATTGTCTTTTAAGGGTTCTTTTTTTAGGGGGAACCAGACTTTTGTATCCACGCCGCCGCAACATCCGATCGTAAAAATGCCTTCATCTTCAGAATCGATGTTTAAAAGATATTTCCCTTTCAGCGAGTTCGGTGCCAGTGCGTTCGCGCCGGTCAGTCCGGTCTCTTCATCAACAGTGAACAGAAGCTCAAGCTCCGGATGTGGAACACCGGACTCCACGATCGCCAAAGCATAGGCCAATGCAATACCGTTATCAGCACCCAATGTGGTCTTATTCGCATAAAGCCAATCGCCCTTGAAAACAAATTCTATAGGGTCTTTTTGGAAGTCATGATTTGAATCGGGAGTTTTTTCACACACCATGTCCATATGGCCCTGAAGAACAACAATTGGCTTGTTTTCATAGCCTTTTGTAGCCGGAATATGCATTAACACGTTTAAAACTTCATCTATTTCAACTTCAATATCTCTCTTTTTAGCCCAATCGACCAGCCAGGTGGAGATAGCTTCTTCGTGTTTTGACTGTCTGGGGATCTGTGAGATTTGTTCAAAAATGTCTAAAATATTTTTTGTGACCGCATCCATAATTTCACCTGAATTTTTATGCTCAAAGATAAAGGTTGCAAGGCAGGATTTCAATTGTAAAAAAATATATTTATTGACTCGCGACCTATCGCAGGTTACAGGTCTCAGATCACGGATTACGGATCACCGCAAGTGCAAACCGCTAAATCTATACAACAAGTAAAAAATACTTTTATAAGATATCGTTTTTTTATCGTATTTTTCGAAAACTTTCGGAGTCATTATGCAGTACAGACCTTTTGGATCGACCGATTTTAAAGTTTCCGCATTGGGACTTGGCACCATGCGCCTGCCTTTGTCCCGCTTTATTCCCCAAAAAGTGAATGTACAGCAAAGCATACGCATGATGAGACATGCTATCGACAAAGGAATTAATTATTTTGATACGGCCTGGCCCTATCATTTGCGTCAAAGTGAAAGGATCGTTGGAAAAGCTCTTCAGGATGGTTATCGCGAGAAAGTGCACCTGACAACTAAATTACCCATGTTCCTTATTTCCAGAGAATCGGAATTTGATTTCTATCTTAACAGCTCCCTGAAAGCCCTGCAAACGGATCATGTCGACACCTATCTTTTTCACGCTTTGAGCAAAAATACTTTCGAGCGGCTTAAAAAACTGAAGCTCCTGGATAAAATGAAACGAGCCCGGGACCAAGGAAAGATAAAGTATATTGGTTTCTCGTTTCATGACACCTTGCCCGTTTTTCGTGAGATCGTGGATCATTTCGACTGGGATGTGGTTCAGATCCAGTTCAATTACATGGATACGGCTCTGCAGGCAGGACAAGAGGGTTTGGAATATGCTGCTTCCAAGAACATGGCGATCGTGATCATGGAACCTTTAAAGGGCGGACAGCTGGCAAATCCTCCGAAAGAAGCATTGGATGTCATGGCCGCTTCAGGTATTGAGCGGACGCCCGTAGACTGGGCTCTGCAATACCTCTGGGATCGACCGGAGGTTTCTTGTGTGATCAGCGGCATGGGCAATATGACCATGATCAACGAAAACTGTGCTTCCGCCGATAAATCGGGCATTGAGAGTTTGTCTGAAAAAGAGAAGATCGTCATTGATGAACTGGTTGACATCTATCGTAAAAATATTCTTGTCCCCTGTACTGACTGCAAATACTGCATGCCCTGTCCCTTTGGCGTGAACATTCCCCTGCATTTCGCAACACTCAATCATCAGACCATTGAACGGCGATTCTATTACAAGTTCTTTGTCCGGCGTTCATATAATGCCTTGGTCCGGAACAAAAAACGCCTTAACAGATCGAAAACGAACGGACATGCATCACTCTGCACGGAATGCGGCGTCTGTATCCCCAAATGCCCCCAAGGGATTAATATTCCTCATGAATTAAAGAAAACGCTGGAGATTTTGGATAAACGTAAAAACATTAAAGATGTTTTTGAGGTTTAAAGGTTTAGGGGTTTAACGTTTAGATCTTGTATCTATTCTTCAGAACTGCTTTTTGGTCATTCCTTAACAATGTTAGATCACTTTGGATGCGGGTCTGGTGGCAATCGTCACAAAATTATTGGATGAAATCATAGCTCTCAATAATTAACACATAAATTCAGAATAATTATTCTGAAGAAACCCGGACTATCAGGGTTTTCAATCTGTGTTTGCAACACTTCATTTTTTATTATTAAATCCATTAACTTATGCTTATGTTTTGTGTCAAGATTGCGGAAGCAAAAAAAGGATTAAGATGAAAAAAATTTTGTTAATTATACTTGCGTTGGCTACTACCCTTTCTCTTTCCGCGGCTACACTGTCCGGAACCATCAAAGATATCAAAACGAACAAGCCTCTTGAATTCGCTAATGTGGCAGTTTATGAAAATGATACGGAAGATATAAAAACAGGAACCATGTCAGGTATTGATGGAACTTTCCGCGTATTCAACGTACCGGCAGGTAATTATTACCTGATCATTACTTACATGGGCTATGAGCAGAAACGCCATGACAATGTCGTTTTGAATGGTGAAAGCGTTGATGTGGGAACGATCTTCATGACGCCAACCGCTCTAAAGATGGAAGATGTGGTTGTTGAAGCTGAGAAGCCTGCCGTGACTTATAAGATAGATAAACGCGTGATCGATGCATCACAATTCCTGGCTGCGCGTGGGGGCACGGCGGTTGAGGTTCTTGAGAACGTCCCATCCGTCGATGTGGATATTGAAGGCAATGTGTCGTTGCGCGGCAGCGAGAATTTCACGGTGATGATCGATGGTCGTCCTTCCGTATTGGAACCACAGGATGCGCTTGAGAGCATTCCCGCTGCATCTATTGAAAATATCGAGATCATGACAAATGCTTCCGCTAAATTTGAAGCCGAAGGCGGTGCAGGTATTATCAATATTGTTACCAAACGCGATAAGCGCATTGGCATCACAGGATTGGCTTCGTTCAATGCCGGTACCAATAATCTTGGAGGTGACGTATTACTTAATTATACGAATAAAAAGATCACCGCATTCGTTTCCTTTGATTATTCGAAACGTAATTTTGGCGGGGAATCTTACGTGGATCGCTTTTTGTATTCTCCGGATACAACATCCGAATTTGAATCTGAAGGAATCCGCAGTTTTAATCGCGGTGGATGGGGTGTCCGGGGAGGATTGGATTATTTCTTTGATAAAAACAATGTTATGGGTTTTTCATTCAGTTACGGTCCAAGAAACATGACACACGGTTCAGTCACCGATTATGTGGTCACCTATTCTGATCCTGTTTCCGGCACAATTTTCAATACGTATGATTACACAAGTTATGAGAATACGCTTAGGGGCGGAAGCCGCTACAGCGTAAGAGCCGACTATACTCACACCTTCCCGGAAAAAGAGGAAGGGAATGCCACACGTTCTAAAGGACAGGGTCCCGGAGGTCATGGAGGCCCCGGGGGCATGACATCCTCAACTAACGGCAAGAATTCCACCAAGCATCAGCTCAAAGTTGATGCATCTTTTTCAAACTGGAATATGGATGAGGACGGATACACTTATCTTGTTGATGAATTCGGGGATACTACCGAAGGGCAACGAACAACAGAGATCGGTCCGTCAAACAGCATCCGGGGAAATATTGAATATACTCGACCTCTCAATATGACCAGTTCATTTGAAACCGGTGCAAATGTTAAATTCAACTGGAAAAGCGATGGCAACGATGTTTATTATTATGATCCTCTGACCGGTAACATGGATCTTCAGGATCAGTTTTCAAATTATACCGATTATAAACAAAATACCTTTTCCGGTTATGCTTTGTATACGGCTGAATTCGGATTGCTGGGCGTTCAACCCGGCCTGCGTGCCGAATACACCTATCGCGAGATAGACAGCGATGCGTCCGATTCGCTATATGTGATCGACAGATTACATGTTTTTCCCACGCTGCACCTTTCTTATCAGCTTCCGGCTTATGTTCAATTAATGGCTTCATATACACGCCGCGTCTCTCGTCCGAGAGGATGGCAGCTGGAACCGTTCTTATCCTGGATGGATGCTTATAACGTTCGTATCGGTAATCCGGGTTTAAGCCCTGAAATGACCGATTCATATGAATTCAGCGTGCAGAAAAGTTTCGGAAAAAGTTTTGTGTCACTGGATGCTTTTTACAAATATACAAACAATAAGATCGAACGCATTGAAACTGTCTATGAAGATGATGTGATCCTCAACACCTATGAGAATGTCGGCAACGACAGATCCCTTGGTATAGAACCGATGGCCAATCTAAATCTATTCAGCTGGTGGATGATGAACGTTTCGGGCCGTTTGTATTATTATCAAGTGGAAGGTGTGCTATATGATGAGCCTTTCAACGAAACAAGCACTAATTATTCTTTCCGCTTAAGAAATACCTTTTTATTTCCTTTCGGCACGCGTATGCAGTTGGGTCTTTCCTATCGTTCAAGATCGGCAAGAGCTCAGGGTACCAGTTCGGGCGGATTAATGACAGACCTGGGAATTCGTCAGGATTTCTTTAAAGGCGTTTTATCAGCCACTCTGCAGGTAAGAGATATTTTCGGTACGGGATTCAGGCAGTATGAAACATATACACCCTCTACTTACACTTATTCCGAGTTTTATCGCGATGCCCCGATGGTATCTCTGGATCTATCACTGAAGATCAATAATTACAAGAATCAAAACAAGGACAGTAACGGTCTTGACAGTGATGACTTCAATTCCGAGAATGGCGGAAGCTTGGAATTTTAAAACATTTGTTCCTATACAAGAAAACGGGGCCCGGCGGTCCCGTTTTTTATTTATGTCATAATTTTTGCGGCCCCCCCACAGCATGGCACGCCTTATATCTGATCAATTACAAAAAAGGCGGTCATTGACCGCCTTTTTCAATTGTTTGATCTAAATATCAATTGGCATAAAGAGGAATATCGCGTAAACGTTTGACATCGTATTTCCCGATATGATTGATCACATCTTTTCCTCGTATGAACATATTGTGACGATATTTGCTGTAATTATCATCTTCGGGATTGAAACTGAGGATATTTACATCACCGGCTTCATGGATGAACTGTCCCTCGCCTATATAAATACCGACATGCGTAATACGCTCTGACCCATCATCATTCTTAAAACCGAAAAACACCAAATTACCCGGTTCAAGCTTGTCGATCTCTTCTTTTCCCTCAGCTACCGTTTTCCCGACCATCACCTGCTGTGAAGCGTCGCGTGGCAAATAGATGTCATGCATGAAAAACACGATCCTTACAAAACCCGAGCAATCCATCATTTTTGTGGAAGTGCCTCCCCAAAGATAAGGTCTGCCCATAAATGTGTGAGCGAGTCCAATGATAGACTTTGCGGTCGCTTTCGTTTTCCATTGCCATTCGTAGTAATTTAAACATTCGTCTTTGTGTACATAACCTGTTCTTGCGTCCGGGAACATCACTTCATAAAAATCTCCTTCGAGCCTGCCTTGCAGCAAAAAGCTTGTGGCGGTAATATCGCTGATGATCGCTGATTTCCTGGTCGGTTTATCATATACGTATCCGGCATCCGCAAGATAAATGATCTTTTCTGCCTTACGCCAATGTAAAAATTCTTTTTTTGTCAGCGGAAGAAAAGCGGATTTTTCGATCCATCCCAGATACCCGTCGGGAGTTTGAACATAAAAATTGTTTTTACCATCTTTTTTATAAACCAGGATGGGAGTGCCGAGTACTGCCTGTGTGGCCATTTCTGAACGAGCCGATGGCTCAACTCTAATATTAGCTACAGAGCGTTTGATGATACCGTATGTCTTTCCTTGCAGTGATTCGTCCGGAAGCATACGGATCTTGTTCGAAACCGTATAACCTTCCTCTTCAAGATCAGCGACCATGGAGTCAAGACCTTCTTGCGAATTCATTTCGCCCGTCAATATGACATTTTTACCTCTTTGTTCAAACTCAACATCAAAGATATTGATTCTGCGATCAGGACAGACTTCGGCTTTTGTTTCATTTATAAATTTTTGAACCGGTCTCACCGGAATATCTCCACATGAGACCAGAAGAATAACAACTAACAAGATCGGGAT
>JAIPIT010000079.1 GCA_021734505.1 Fidelibacterota bacterium
GGGTAATCTTCTTCGTTGACGGCAATACTGAAGGGTAATTTTCCACTCGGATTGGCATTGCCATAAAGAATATTTGCTAAAGCATTGCCTCCTTCCAACCCCGCATACCATGCGAATAAAATGGCCGGTACTTGCTCTTCCCAATTACTCATATCTATTGCGCTTCCTCCCACATAAGTCACAATGGTATTTTTATTGAGTGGTGCGATTGCTATAATGAGAGCTTCGTCTTGGGGAAGTAATTTAAGGGATGACCGATCTCCTCCCATTCCTTTTTTTCCGATCAGTTTTTTTGCTTTGGCAGATCTCATCATTTTATTCCTTGAAAGAATAAAATATTCCCCTTCGTCCTCGTAGGTATATCCAACCACTAAAATGACCTCGTCAGCTTCTTGTGCCAATTTCTTTGCATCCTCCAGATTTGAGCCATTATTTAAAATAACCTCATTACCCAAGGTTTCGTTCAAGGACTTTATTCCTTTATAGGGGGTGACCACATAGGGAGGGGTACAATTACTGCTTCCGCGGTCACCGGTGTTAGGTATATCCGCCAGACGGCCGATAACGGCAATTTTTTTATTGGAAGACTGCTTGAAGGGCAGAACTCCATCATTTTTAAGCAAGACCATGCTTTTTTCAGCAGTCTCTCTTGCCAGTTCGATATGTGATGAACGTGCGATCAGATCATGATCGTAATCCATTTTATCTTCTGCAAAAGCATATGCCAATCGTGTGCGCAATATTCTCGTTACGATCTTATCAATATCCTTCTTTATTATCTCACCTGATGCTAAACCCTTTTTGATGCTATCATATGTATATTGTTGCTGAGACGGCATTTCCACATCAAGTCCGGCCTTGATCCCTCCAATTCCATCATACAGTCCCCAAGTCCAATCTGAACTGACAAATCCTTTAAACCCCCATTCATCACGTAGTATATCGTTTAGAAGTTCTTTATTGGCACCACATTGTTGACCTCTAACGAAATTATAAGCACTCATGATGGACGCTGTTTATCCTTCTAATACGACTTTCTTAAAATGAGGCAAATAGACTTCTCTTAGTGTTCTTTCATCAATATCAACATTAACCACCCATCGTGAATTTTCGATGCTGTTTAAAGCAAAATGCTTGGGACATGCCATAACATTGTGGCTTTGAATGGCTTGGACTGCCGCTACTCCCATTTCACCCAACAACCAGGGATCTTCACCATAGGTTTCTTGTGCCCGGCCCCAGCCGGGATGCCTTAAGAGGTTGATACAAGGTGTTGCCGCATAGTTCGTGTGGTTAGCTCTCATTTCAATGGCAATGACGTCATTAACTTTTCTTTCAAGATCCACATCCCAGCTAGCACCCCTTGCCATTGCGACGGGAAAAGTCGTGACTCCATTGATTGCTTTATCCATCACCCGTGCACCTCTTGGACCATCGGAAAGAACCCAGGGAGGAATAGCTAAGCGTTCATTTCGTCCAACATATATGTGCGGGAATCGATTTCTAATTAAAAAATTGATCCCCATTTTAGATAAGGAAGACCATTTTTTTTCTCCGACCATCTGATCGACTTTTTCCCTCAATGTCATTTTGCCCACAATATCTTTTACCAATTTATCAATATCATTTTGAGTCGTTGGTTTTTCAGAATCTAATTTATCGGGTTGGAGAGAATATGTAAGGTAATTTACAGATCTAAAGTAAATAATACCTAAAAAGGCAATTAACATAATTAAAATTATTAACAGAATTTTTAATATTATCATGGTTTATTTCCCTTTATTAAGATTGGATAAACACATGTCTATACTTATAGTGTTTGTTCCTCGTATTCAAGCAATTAGACACAGAATTATTATATCGCTTTTATGTTTTAAACTAACGAACTAAGTTTTTATTTGCAATAGGAAATATCTGAGTCTTACATGGACAAACATGGACGCAACGGACAGCGTGGGCGTGCGTGGAATTGAAGAGAGTGCATTTAAACTGCTAGAAGTAGATTGTAAGACGTAATCCGACAAAACAAAAAAGGGCTCGAATTACGAGCCCTTACTTTTATCTTTATACTTTAATCTTTAGTCTTTATCACGGAGTGATAACCAGGTTAGGTCCCGCTTCCAAACGCTTGATGCTTTTGATCGCCTCCGCTTTCACCTCGGGGATATCTGAATTGGTTATTGGCTGTAATTCACTGATCAGCTCTTTATAGTTCGGGTTCATCATAAACCACCCCAGCGCTTCGATACATCCGACGCGAACGACCGGGTCGTCATTTTCATCCTGAGCGATCTCGATCAGGGTTTTAACTCCCGGTGTAAAATTGTAATTCCGAAAAGTTCTGACCTTGGACATTCTTTTCTTTGCCGTCAAACTGGTATCGGTGATCGTTGGAAGGATCTCATCGTTTAGCCAGCTTTGTGAACGTCGGTATTGATAATTGACGCTGGCGGTATCCAGTCCGTTTGATTCGGCGATCTCTGCAAGGAAGTCATCCGCACAGGGATGTGCGAAGAGGATCTCCAGCGAAGATTTGGCTGAGAATGAGACGCGTTCGGAAATATCTTTTGCCCGGCGATTTGCCAAAACGGGAATATAACCTTTGTCACCGATATGTCCCATCCAATTGGCAGAGATGCGACGGATCAATTCACTGGGATCATAGATGCTGGTTTCCAATAATTTGCGAAAAGCGGGGGTGCGCAAGTTGGCCAGTGATTTCAATGCTTCCAATCTAACATTTGCCGAAGGATCTTGTGAGTAAATGTCAAGAAGTTTTGCTTCAGCTTTTATGCCGAGCTCCTGATACAATTTATATACACCCAAGGTGCGCAAAGTAGCTTCTTTTGATCTCAGGAGTTTTTTATAAGAATCAGAGGTAAGTTTTGAATTATTTTCGGCAAAATGGAAGGTCGGATCACCGATAATGTGAGATTCGATATAGGTTCTTGTAAGATGCCACTCACCGATCGGACCACCATATTTCATCATGCCAAACAATTCATTTGCCCAAATGTCTTGAAGGACATTGACCGTATTCGCGACCCCGGCTATGACCTCGCCTTCGCCAAAAAGATGAGTTCCCGAAATATAATTTTCCTTAAAAAATTGACCATTGTAACATTCGTCGAACACGAATACTTCTGCTTGGGTCTTCATGTTCTTAACATCGTCCGACCAAAGATCGATCTTTGCTTCATAAATTGAATCTTCCAAAATAACTTCGGGATCGAACGTATTCTCTACCCAGTGCTCGGGAATATCATAGCTGGTAATGTAATATTCTTTTGCCTCTTCAAGATTTCCGCGGTTTTTTGCGGTGCGTAATTTACTGCGGACAAAACGTTTGACATCTTCAATATTTTCTTTGGCATTTCCAGGCTCGGGAAATCCCGTTAAATATTGAGTATCATCTCCACCATGAGCATGGAAAATAGCCATATCCAGTTCCGGTTCCTGCAATTTCCCCATGATGATATCTTTCATATCGTGACTCATTGTATGGTAGATGTTCTCAATGCTTCCGCCGGGGATGAAAAGATCGGGAAATTGTTCTTTTAGCATCAAAGTATGATTTTCCCAGGCGTTCAATGATTCGGAATGATATCCATGACCGGTATAGGTCAATACATTATCAAGAACTTCGGGATTGCGTTTTGCATCGGCGGCGCGACCCAGATATTTTGCGATCATGTCATACTTGCTGTCATCATGGATCGGAGGGAAAATACGACCGCTGTAAAAATTCTTTTCCACGACTTGAGGTGATGCCTCTGATAGAGAATAATAGAACAAGAGAGGATTTTCTTCATCTTGAGCAATAAAATTGAATATCAAGTCAGGGTCATCGTAATAACGATCGGATGCAACGGAGATCCGTTGCTGATCTTTAAAACGTGTTTGATCTATTTTAAAAGCTGAGGTCAGATGCTGAGCATCCTGGACCATGGCAATGGGAATATCACCGATAAAAACAGCACCTTCAATATCTTGAGTTGCAAGAAGCACTTCACGGACGGCTTCCGGGTTTTCCCATGCCCGTGCATAAAGAGCAACAGAATAACCTTCTTCTTCCAAAGCAGAGCAATAATTATCTACGGAAGATATGGTTTTGTTATAGGTTACATCATCAATAACAACGGCGATCACCGGTGTTTTAGCGAAAGCGATAGTTGCGATAAATGCAAGAATGATAATTATTTTTTTCATTTAGTACCTTTTTCGGTAGGGACAAGGCAGAGCCTTGTCTTTACAACATTAGAGTTTATTAATATTTCACGTCTTTAAAACATTATTTCAATTTGTGTCTGCAACATTCTATAACGCGTCTCGATATTGATCGGTTTTACATCCTTGTAAGTTCCGCTTAATGCAATACGCATGTCTTTTAAAGGGAAAACGATCTTTAATCCGGCTTCGATCTCCTGCCTGTCCTGAGAGTAATAAGCAATTTCTTTTGCTGAAATCATTTGATAATACCAGTCTGACATTTCATTGTATTCAACCGTTGTACCCACTTTGATATTATTAAAACCGATATTAAATGAGAAATCAATATTACTTTGAGTAAGCTTATAATCAAATCCGACATGAAGTGTGTTCCAGGGAATGTATTGTGATAATCCAAAGAAATTATCCTCACGATTGATATCACTGAAACCATAAGAAACTGTTCCGTCCCATGATTCGTTTTTTTGGGAAAGATACTTAAAAGAAACGCCGCCAATATAGCTGCGATTGTTATATTGATATATTTGAGACAAAAAAGTGGGGTGATAAGCGCTTATTTCAATTGTAGACAAATAATAGAAAGGGTTTACATCAAGTATTTTATTTAGAGCGGTGTGAAGATCAAAGCGATGGTACCAGCGAACGGTCTTCCAGTTACCTTGTTCTACAGGATCAGAACCGCCATCGGTGATAGTTGCACTTGTGTTTTCTGCGTTCATTTCATAAGTGATTATATTTCCAAGATCGATATTGCCCGATAAACCGTAGCCGTTCATGATCTGAAGGCGTTCTTCAGCTGTTTCGGCATAAGACATAACCGGAAGATCAAGTCCTCTTATTCGCATAAGAATAGGCGTCTGATTCTGATCAAGGCTGTATTTTTTTATCGCAATATTTTCTTTAAACTGGAAAACGGAACCGGTTAATCCAAGAGATGAACGTTTGCCTTTTATTAAGATGGCCGGCCGGATGTTAACGTCGTTACGCTTAATATTGGGTTTCGGGAAAACCGTTTTGAATTGTTCGTCGACGTTGTAGAAAATTTCCACACCAATTTGGGTTTTATTTGACAAAGGATAAGAAAATATGATATCCAAATCGATCCCATTCAGTTCAAAATCTCCCGTTGTACTATCCGCAAAATAAAAGGGAATATCAATGTTCGTTTCTGTATTGTGGAGCCAAAGTTTATCTTTTCTTTGTTCATAACGATAGGCGAATCGTCCGGCAAACACAGTGCCGTTCTTCATTTCCTGATATGCCGATACTTCAAGATTGTTATAATGCTTTTCACCGGGTGAAAAGGGCAATCTGTATGCACCGCCATCTGAGAAATTCCGGTAGCTGAAAGCATAAGCATAGGGAAGGTTATTTATTGTCAGTGAAGCGGGATTCTGATTGGGTAGACCTCCGCTTATATCTGACAGGATATCAAGATAGAGATATTCGGCTGTTGGCATTTGTGCAAAGATAAGCCCCGCCAGAGATAGAAGTAGAATAATTTTTTTCATTCCGACACCTCCTGAGCATAACCGGGGGTGGGGAAGTTTAGCACATGGAAATCCAGACTACTGTTATTGTTATCGCTAAAGATAACCCTGTCATCTTCCATATGGTCAATGATCCTCTCAACTGATTTGGTGGAGTAATTCGGGATACCGCCGGTAATACCGCCATCGATACCGGCGTCAAGGTATTTATGATCGTAATATGCCGTGTTATCTTTGTATTCCACTCCGTCGATGACCGCCCATTTGGGCAAATACATAGAAGGATTACTGGCTGTTGTATAGCCCCATTTATAAGGATTTTTAATTTTTCCCAATAATACGATCGCATCATTCATTGTGGAGTACAATACGTCGGCACCGGGATATTTTTTATGTATCTGGACCATATTGGTAACATCGTTATTGTCGGTATCGCCAATGTCCGTACAATAATTCTCAAAATCCGCATGGGATAGATCAACACTGTTAACGGGATAAAGAGAATGATCATTGGCATCTTGGGCAATGATGACAAATTCTCCGGGTCCTATCGGATAATCGTTTCCGGTACCCGGGAACATATTCACATGGGTCGATTGGATCAGGGAATCATCTATAAAGCCGTAATCCACATCTGCAATTATCAGACTGTCTAAATAGAGCGTTTCGCTTGTTTGATTATAAATTTCGACAAATTGATCATAATAATAGTTTGGAATAATTGTTTTTGCTCCTGCATAGTATATTTCAGAAATAACTAAAGTGCTGTTAAAACGTTTTGTAGAAGCTCTTATATTTAATTTAACAGTATCATTATCAGCGGAATAAAGCAAAGAGTCATTAATTGTTGCGTTTGTAATGATCAGCTTTTTATCTATTGCAGGATCACTTTTATATGAAATTTGGATATTATAATGATCTGGAATAAGATTTGAGAACAGTACAGTACCATTAGAGTCTGTTTTGGCCTCATAATAATTACTATAAGTAATTGATTGTATGATTACCTTGGCATCTACTACTACCGTATCTCCACCGGTAATACTATTGGTATAAACGTTCAGCTTTAATAAGAATCGCATTGTTTCAGGGGGTGTTATCTGCATAGTACAACTAAATGCGATCAGTACCAAAATACTTAAAAAAGCCATGATTAATATTTTATATTTTTTGTTCATTATTATCCTCGACTATTTTGATACTTTTTGAAAAAGTTGATCTATTTTTGAACTGACCTCAATTCCGAAATATAGTTCCGGATTTTCCAAAGTGTAAGAATCGTTAGTTGTCCGTAGACGTTTATATAGCGGTCTGTAATTCAAAATATTATTTACATAGAAGGAGAACTCCGACGCTTTACCCAGTGACTTACTGACCCTTAGATTGAATACCCAAATGTTCTTTTTGTTCTCTTCCAGATACCAGTAATCGTCGTAGGTCCTTTTATAGGTTGATGAGGTCAAAGCGGCACGTTCCGCTTCAGAAAAATAGACTGTTTGACCATGAAAATCCATGTAGCCAATTGCCATAGAATCGCTCAATCCGACATAGTTATCCTTATCAAAGACAACCTGTTGTGCTGAGATGGTAGCCCATGCACCGAGTTCTTTGATCTTGAAGTCTATATTATAATTGATATAGAAAGTTTGTCTTTCCATTGTGACGTAGTTGAAAAGAGGACTTACTTTCTGTCCTTTGTCCGGATCATAGACATAACTTCGATCGACGTATGAATCCGTCCAGTTGTATGAATAATTATATGCACCCTGAATTTTCAACCGCAAATTTAAGGGCGTGATCGATTTGGTGGACAGTGTGAATTCGAGTCCTTTCGATTCTGTTGTTAAAGAGTTTTCATATTTTTTATAACTCAATAGAACCGAATCGGTGACCGGAGGATCGATCTCGGAAACGGTGTAATCATATTTATATTTAAAGATCGTATGCCTGTCTTCTTTTGCATAACCGCCAAGGGTCGTATTCTTATAAGCGGTTACGCTCAGTCCGATATCACCGATCTTTTGATCGATACTGCCTTCCAGCTTAACTTGTTTTGATCCTTTAAGATCGGGATTTTCTCTTGAATAGATATAAGTTGAGACAATAACCAGAGAATCATTGAAGTTGTTAACATCATCCACGTCAAGGTAAATAGGGTTGGGATGTAGCATAGCCAAAGAAGGCGCTTTGGACGTTTCGCCGTAACCAAGGCGGATCTGTGTGGATTTTGTCGGGTACAGGATCATATTCAGTCGAGGATTCAGAAAAGTTCCATAGTCCCGCGCAAACAAGGTCTCATCGCCATAGGATTCCATCCGGGCGCCAAGATTCAATTGAAAAGGTATGAGTAATGATCCCTTGATTTTATCTTCTACATAAAATGAAGTGGTTGTAAGGCCAGGGATGTCATCGTAAGAACGCGGGCGAGTCCGCTGCATTCCGCTGATGCTTGGTGGTGTCAGAGGATCAAAGATCCTTCCTTCGCCCAGATTGAATTCGTTCCTGAAAGTTGCACCTGCAAGGAAGCTGTGTTCAAGTCCGATAAAATTAAAATTTGCGGAATAGTTTAGGTTGTAATATAGATTGTAAGCTTCACCTTTTACATATAGCTCTGAAATATAATTTTGGACATAAACACCCGTATCCGTGCCTTCTTCGAGAAGGTTCGAAACGTAAGTGTTATCGGTGGAGATCAGTTGTTTAGAATATGAATTCTGTTTGGTGTAATTTGCGGAAAAATCAAATTCAAGCTTTTGATTGATCGTCAACAAATAAGTGCTTTTATGCGCAAAACGGATCGTATAATCACGATTGTATTTTTCCTTCAGACTCAGATCGTCTGCACGAAGGGTCCGTTCATCGAATGCCCGGGTATAATACAAACGGTTTTTCATGGTATAGAGATTTTGCATCAATTTACTGGTTAATGCAAGCTGACCCGCG
>JAIPIT010000080.1 GCA_021734505.1 Fidelibacterota bacterium
CCCTGCTTATTGTCGTGATCATTGGTATTCTATGGAATATTTTTTGCGTTATGTTTCTCGCAAAGCGCCTTTTGCCGGATGCATGGTTTGAACGTGCGATTGCCGAGATGGGTCAGTCTATGGGCGTCACCGCAACCGGACTCTTATTGTTACGGGTCGTTGATCCGGAACAGGAAACTCCTGCTTACTCTGCCTTCGGTTACAAACAATTATTACATGAACCCTTTATGGGAGGCGGTCTGTGGACATCTGTTGCCTTTCCACTCTGTGTGATGAGCGGATCATGGCTGGTGTTGTTTATTTCTATGGGGGCTGTTGTCGCGTGGTTACTGATCTGGTTTTTATTGTTCAGGAAAAAAATAAAAAGTAATTTAATATAGCTACGTATTCAAATACGTCTTATTTATAGCAGATGAAGGGAAACTCATGAAGAAAATATCTGTCATCATATTGGCGTTATCTATATGCGGCATTGCCTTTGCACTTGAAATATCCCATGTTGAACCGCCTAACTGGTGGAACAATATGGAGCATGACACCCTCAAGATCCTTGTTTACGGGGATGATTTTTACGGCTGGCATGCAAAGGTTAAATCAAGATATGCTAAACTTATTTCACAGAGAACTTATGAAGATCCTCATTATTACGGTTTAACGTTAAAAATAAAAAAAGCGGGAAAGCTCGATATTGAATTTATAAATGGTAATAATACGCTCAGTTTGCCTTATGTCATTAAAGAAAGGGAACCGCATCAGATCATGACTGTTTCGGGTTCCGATGTCGTATATCTTGTTATGCCGGACAGGTTTTCTGACGGTGATAAGGAAAACAATTACATACCCGGGCATGCAGATCCCATCCGCCCGGATCATAAATGGGGAAGAAGAGGCGGAGATCTCAGGGGAATCATTGATCATTTGGATTATCTGGAAGAACTGGGCATTACGGCACTGTGGATGACCCCGGTATATGAAAATAACTACGTCAATTGCTATCATGGGTATACACCTACCAATTCCTATGAAATAGAACCCTATCTGGGTGATTTTGAAACCTATCACGAACTGGTTGACAAATGCCGCAGGAAAGGGATCAAGATCATTCAAGACCATATTGTGAATCATGTTGCCCCCAATCATCCTTTAGCTGTAAATCCACCTTCACCTGAATGGATTAACGGCTCTATTGATGATCATTTGAATTGCAATTACAGAATTATGGATATAACAGATATCTATGGTCCCGAAGAGTTGAAAAAACATCCCATTGAAGGTTGGTTCGCCGGTTATCTTACCGATATGAATATGTCCAATCCCGAAGTTGTTGATTATTTTACATATCACGCCATCTGGTGGGTGGAAACCATGAAGCTTGATGGAATACGAGAAGATACTTATGCTTACTCCGATATGAAGGGCTTAAGCAAATGGGCGAAAGAGTTAAAACGTGAATATCCCGACCTGTTCATTGTCGGTGAGATCATGGATTTTGATCGGACGCGATTATCGTATTATTTTAACCACGGTGTTAAGAATTATTTATCATCAGTCGCAGATTTTGGTTTCTCATCTGAGATCTACCAACTCATCGTTGAAGATAAGCCGGTAGCAAAATTTTATCGTGAGATCGCCAATGATTTCATTTACCGGGATCCGAATATGATGTTGAGCTTTTTAGATAATCATGACATGGGGCGTTTCTATTCTGCCGTTGATGGTAATATGAGTGATTATTTAAATGCCTTGACCTTACTTTTCGGCATGAGAGGTATTCCTCAGCTTTTTTACGGAAATGAGATCGGGATGCCGGGCGGTCATGATCCTGAGAACAGGGACAGGTTCCCCGGTGGATTTGAAGATATGGAACAGAACGCGTTCACTTCTGACGGACGTTCCGATGAGCAAAACATGATCTTTGAACAGGTAAGATCATTCACTTCACTCAGGAAAAAACATCCGGGATTATTTAAAGATGATATGAAACATGATCTGTTTGATGATATTTATATGGTGATCAGAAAAGATCCGAGTAGTGGATATGAATTGCTAATAGCCTATAATTCGGGGACTAAAACCCAATCGGCTTCTTTTTCGCGAATCAGTGAAAATGCTCATTCTGAATATGAAGAAATCAAGAAACCGTATAATGGAGATCTATCTATAGAACTTTCCGCGAAAGAAATAGTCATTCCCGGCAAGGAAGCGGTCATGATCCTTTTGAAATAGAAAGGCTTTAAAAAGTTTTGATAATTGAAAAAGGGCTGAATTTCAGCCCTTTTTGTATCCGTTCTCGTAATCGATATCACATCAAGAAGTTTTTAACCAGAGCTTCAATATTACCGACATTGGTCAATTTGTAAATGACCTGTGTACCTTTTCGTTTACCCCTGATGATCCCAACTGCCTTCATTTTGGCAAGATGTTGAGAAACGGTCGCCTGAGGGATTTCCAGACATGTTGTCATTTTCCCTACATTTGATTCGCCTTCTTGAAGCAATCCTCTAAGAATACATAATCTTACAGGATGCGCAATGGCTTTCAAGATCTCAGCCTTTTGTTCAAACTTTTCATAGTCTTTACTGGGCATAGGCTCCCTTTCTGTTATAATATTACTTCAAAATATATATAAATTAGATATTGATGTCAAGCATATAAGTTAATAATTAGTAATTACTAAATTAAGAATATATGTTAGCTGTTCACTAAAAATTTGTTATATTTATTTAGAGAATTAGGAGTACGAAAAATGAAAAAAAACACACTGCTTTATATTGTGGCGATCCTGGCGGTTATGGGTATCGTTTACAGTTTTTTTGCGTTTGATAAAGCTTTTCCGATAGTCAATGTAAAAATTACCGCCGACAAAAGCGAAATAGAAAATCTTGCCGATTCCCTTACAAGGGAATTTGCTTTAATGGATAGTTCCTATCGCTCAGTTGTTGCTTTTGACACTGATTCAAGATTTAAAAACTATGTCGAATTAGAGGGTGGAGGTGTTGAAACCTTTCAGGATATCGTCAATAAAGGGACGTATCATCCCTATATATGGACAGTTCGTCAATTCAATCACAATCAAATAAAGGAATGTGTTTACAATTTTTCACCTGATGGTGAACTGCTTGGCTTTAAATTAACCGTTCCGGACAGCCTTGAAGGAATGAATATTCCTGATCCGGACCCACAAGAAATGTTGAATAATATAAAGGTTCGAAACCCTTTGATCCCGGATCTTTCGGCATATTCTCTCATCGAAAAGAGTTCGGAAGTAAAAGAAGGCGGTCGACGGGATCATGTATTTACTTATGAGTTAAACAACAAAGGTGTTGGTGAAGCGCTTTACCGTTTAAAGATCAGGATCAGTGGAGATGAACTCACCATGGCCATGCCAACCGTAAAGATCCCGGAAGCTTTCGATCAGCGCTATGAGGAAATGAGATCTGCCAACACAACGATCTCAGCGATCGGACAGGCGGTCATGCTGATCATTTACGGAATTTTTGGGGTCGGACTCGCATTGTTCTTTATGCTTCGTAAAAAGACGCTGATTTGGCGCCCTGCTTTAAAATGGGCGATCGTTATCGGTGTGCTGATCTTTCTTGCCTATTTGACAACCATATCGTTATCATGGTTCGGATATGATACATCTCTTTCCTCGGGACAATTTCTCTTTCAAAAGATCTTTGCAGCTCTTGTTAACGGATTGTTGATCTCACTGATCTTTTTTATTTCGGCTACTGCGGGAGAGGGACTTGGACGTCAGGCATTCCCAAATCAGATACAGTTATGGCGCTCCTGGTCACCTGAGGTCGGAGCTTCGAAAGAGATCATGAGGCATACGATATTTGGTTATCTCTGGGCATTTTTTATGATAGGTTTTATCACTTTCTTTTATTGGGTCAGCAATAATGTCTTCAATTGGTGGAGTCCGGCGGAAAATATGGTTGATCCAAATATTCTTGCATTACCGATGCCCTGGCTGTTGCCAGCAGCTCAATCGTTACAAGCCGGATTTTGGGAGGAGACCCTGTTCAGAGCTGTTCCATTGGCGGGAGCACTGGTTATTGGAAAGAATTTTAAAAATAAGAACATATGGTTAGTGATCGTTCTCATTTTGCAGGCTGCAATATTCGGAGCTATGCATGCCAATTATGCACAACAGCCCGCATATGCCAGGATCATTGAAATGATCATTCCCTTTGTCTTGTATGGGTTGATCTATATAAATTGGGGCTTACTACCTGTTGTTATATCGCATTTTGTTTACGATATCATATTGATGGCTTTACCTCTGTTCCTGCTTTCGGCTCCCGGCATATGGTTTCACCGTCTTCTGGCTGTCGTCTGTATGATGATACCGCTGGGGATCGTTTTCTACAGAAGACTTAAGGCCGGTAAATGGTATAAAATAAAAGAATCGGATCTAAATAAAGCTGTTATTGAACCAAAGATAAGCAAAAGCGAAAAAGAAGAGAAAACTATCGATTCAATAACAACTCCACCGGCAAATCGCGAACTCCCGATATATATCGCAATAATCCTTTTTGTTATTGGTGCATTGATGTGGGTGTTTTTTACGCCATTCGAACAAGATGTCCCGCGTTTGAACATCAATAAAGAACAAGCTATAGAAATCGCCGATGATTTTATTGAAAAATATTATCCTGAAACGGATTCGCTGAATTATCAAACCTATGTTAAAATGGATGGCGGAGCCGGCAGAGGTTCCCGTTTTGTTTGGGAACATGCCGATCGTGACCTATATCGAGAACTCTTTGAAAAAGAATTGTACGCGAACAATTTTTCCCTTGTCTACAAAACATATGAAGGCAATGTCGTTCGCCGATCAGAGACTATAAATATAAAGATCGGTCGTGACGGAGAGATCCTCGGATGGAAGCATAATGTTCCCGAACCCGTACCGGGCGCTGAAATGGAAGAGAGCAAGGCCGTTGCCATGGCGGAAGGCGCAATAGAAAAATATTTCAAACGATCCGTAGATGAGTTGGAACTCGTCAAGGTTGTTCCGGAAAAACGAAAAGCCAGGACTGATTGGACAATCATTTACAGAGATTTGAATACGGGACTTGAAGAAGGTGACATACGTTATGTCGTATCGCTTAGCGGTAGTGAGATCAGTGGAATGGATACAAAAGTCCATTCACCCGAATCCTGGGATCGTCAACAAAAGAAGGATAGCATACTAAAAACCGTCTTGTTTATTATTTCAAAATTAATTCAATATGGTATGCTGGTCACAGTTCTGATCTTTGCGATCATCGCCTGGTCTAAAAAACGATTCAATGTGAAATTATTCCTTTACTTTGTTATTTTCTTTGCTTTGATCTCAATTTTACAAAGTATTTTAGCCGCAAATTCGATTATTGCCATGTATCCCACATCCGAACCGTATTCAAATATCATTATGATGCTGATCATAGGAATTCTGCTCGGAACCGTATTTTCGTCTTTTCTATATTCACTACCTATTGGTTACATGGCACGATTCCCATTGCATGTTCAAAGAAATGAAAATGTGATAGGTTTGAAAGGAGCGGGACTTGGACTTATTTTTGCGGCGGTTGTTTCATTTGCTCAAGGAGATATCTTTAATTTGTCCCCGGTTGTATTATCCCCGGTGAACCTGGAAAGTTTATCGCCGATCTTATCAACGATCCTCTCTTCATTCGAATCATACTTTATCACCTTTGTTCTTTTAATAGTGCCTTTTTTAATTGCTGAGAAAGTAAGCGCAGGATGGTCAAAAGCAAAAGTGATAACGGCTATTTTGCTCTTTATATCGGGATTTGCATATACCGGAGAATACTCTATAGGCATGTGGCTGCTTGGAGGTTCGCTCGTAGGACTCCTAACGGTCGCATTTTATATTTGGGTATTACGATTTAACATGATCTACCTGCCGGTTATGGCTGCGGTTATCCTTATTGCCGATGAGATTCAATACATGATAACAGACCCTGCCGTTCTAAGCTTGCCCCAGACCATTATAACGATCATAATAACGGTTATGCTTGCAGTGTTTTCCGTTTGGGGTATGTACAGACTTAGACTTTTTCAGCCTGGGGAGAGTAAGGAGTAGGCAGAAGGCAGAAGACAGAAGACAGAAAGCAGAAGACAGAAGACAGAAAGCAGAAGACAGAAGACAGAAAGCAGAAGACAGAAGACAGAAGACAGAAGGGTAAGAGACAAAATTCTGATGATCTTGCTTTAACTCTCAACCCTCAACTTTCAACTTAAATTTTAGGAACCTTTTCGATTGTAATTAATTTGAATTACACATAGTTTTAGGCGATATGAAACACTATTATAAAAATATTATTCTCATAACTGTTCTTATACTCTTATTCACATCTGTGTCATACTCCCAGCTGATGAATAAAAAATGGAAGATAGGTCCGGAATATAAGATCGATCATGTGGTCAAGCCCTCCGCTCAACAGGAGAAAGGAGAATTGACTATCAACATGAGCATTCCCTACGATGAAATACATTTTGTTAAGAACAATGATCAGTTCAAAGGTCGCTTTGATATTTCGATCATGATATATGAGGGGAAAGAAATCCGTGTCAGTGAAAGCTGGGTAGAAAAACTGATCGTAAATGAATTCAAGATGACTAATTCTCGAAAACAGACTATTCAGTTAGAGAAAACCTATATCCTTGATCCGGGGAAATATCGTCTTGAAGTGCTGATCACTGATCTGCGCACTCAAAACAGGCGAAAACAGGTGCGCGATATCGATATGACTCAATTGGGGAGTGGCCCCTGGATGATGGGTGATCTGTATTTTGTTAAAAAAGAAAAAGCTGTAAAGCCTTCAGACGGAATGCCGGAAGCGGTTTATGTTGGATTTACGGCATCCGGTATTGAGGGAAAATATCCTTTTTCGTATATACTTAGATCTAATGATCAGATCCTTAAACAGGCAAAGTTCGAAATTGATCTTGTAAAAGAAAAACATGAATACATATTTCCGGTACGAACAACAGATTTGAATTACAATCAATATTTTCTGGTTTTAAAGGGTTTGGTGGACAGTGTGGAATATATCAGAGAGATCCCGCTTCGCATTCAATGGAGCGGAACCAATTCGCTTATTCCCAATTTGCAGAAAGCCATAGAACAAATGAGATATTTGTCTCATACCGGATATTTCCCTTTGCGGACTTACAAGAAAATCATGAACTCGGAAGGTGAAGCACAGAAGGATTTTTTCACGGAAACCTGGCAAAAGATCGATCCGACACCTCATACCGAGACCAATGAATTAATGAATGAATATTACTATCGTGTGCATATCGCAAATCAACGTTTTTCCGGTCATCGGGAGGGATGGCGTTCCGATCGTGGTATGATATACATACTTTATGGAGAGCCGGACGCGATCGAATCACATTATATGGAGATTGACACCAAACCCTATGTGATCTGGTATTATTATTCCGTTAACAGAAGTTTTATATTTATTGATAATACCGGATTCGGTGATTTTCAATTAAGCGAACCACTTAGTGAGTATTAATGGACAGATATAGAAAAAAGATCGATAAAATTGATGAACAGATCGTCAAATTGCTGGACGAGCGGATGGGATTGGCATTTGAATTGGGCAAACTGAAAAAAGAAAAAGGCTGGGACGTATTTGTCCCCGAGCGAGAAAAAAAAGTCTTTGAGAAATTGGAGACTTTGCCCAAAGAATGCATTAGAGACAATGAGATCCGCGAGCTCTACGAGCATATCATCAGCATATCACGTTTACACGGTAAGCGGGGTATGCGCTGATCTGAAACATGCTGCATATTGATCTGACATCTTCCTGGGTCCTGAGGGCAATGGCCCTTTTGATCATCTCCTATGCCGTCTTTGCATTGATCAGGCATTTGCATGACTCTTATTATCCAAAACCAATAAAGATCGCCTTAAGCGTTTTACGCGCACTGGCGCTATTTATTTTTATTCTTATTTTTTTAAATGTGAAGACTGCTTTCATTCATGATAAGCAAATCCAGCCAAGTGTGGCATTTTTATGGGATGATTCAAAAAGTATGGCTCGCCTTGACAGCACTTTTCATCCGGCTGATATTGTGCGTTCCGATGCATATAGAAAGCTCAAAAAAGATGTGCAGATCACCCATATTGCCGATATGGTTCGGCCCGCTCCGGTATCTGAATCAAAAGTGCTTAAAATGACATTGGATAGTGACATATCAAATAACGGATCATTGCTTGGATATGCCGAAAGCAGCATGAAATATAAAGAATTGGTTTTAGTCAGTGACGGACGATCATACCTTGGGGAAGCTCTGGAAGATATAAACCTGAAACACGGATTAAAAGTTCATGTTGTTGAGGTGGGTGATATCCGGACAGATATTTTCCCGATCTTGAGATCGGTGAAAATACCCGATTATGTGATGTCCGGAGATTCAATAGAAGTATCCTGGGTCCTTCAGAATCCCGGAAATGAAGATATCAGTACGGATTTGAAAATATTGAGAGGAGAGA
>JAIPIT010000081.1 GCA_021734505.1 Fidelibacterota bacterium
GTAATAACGGGAACCGTCTTGTATAATATTTCGCGTAGAAAAAACACGCGAAAAGGGTTCATTGCTGATACAAATATAGGGATAGGTCTTATCGTCTTTCAGCATAATATTGTACCGTGGGGCATGCTGCTTGATGAGGTTGTTTTCAAGAAGAAGGGCTTCAACTTCCGAGTCCGTAATGATCCATTCCATATCTGCGATCTTAGATACAAGTACCTGAGTTTTGGGATCTTGGGACGACCCGCGGAAATAAGATCGCACCCGATTCTTTAAAGATTTTGCTTTCCCAATATAGATAATCGTCCGGTTTTGATCGTAGTAAATATAGACACCCGGCTTATCAGGTAAATTTTTTTGCTTGGTTTCAATGACGCTCGTCACACTTTCTCCAACCCTATTTGCAGACCATTTGCAAAAATCATACATTTACGGGAGAAAAGCAAATAAAAGAGACAATAAGCAAGAAACAATAACCAAGAACAACAACCAATAACCAAATGATAGGTCTATGGGTTATCGACCTATCGACCCTTTAACGAAAGGAGGGGGAAATGAACAGGAATTCAGCGAACCGGGTGATCCTTGTAGGGCATATCGGACTTGATCCCGAAATGAGGACATTCAAAAATGACCGTAAGGTCTCGCACTTTAATTTGGCCAGCTCGTATGGTTGGCGGGATCCCAAAGGCGAATATCAAAATCGCACAGACTGGCATCGTATTGTCTGTTGGGGTAACCTGGCTGAATATTCCCAAAAGCTGCCCAAGGGTCAACAGGTGTATATCGAAGGCACCCTTCGAACTCATGAGTGGACCGACGAGAACAGCAAGAAGCATTATATCACAGAAGTTTATGCCGACATGCTGACACCACTGGGTAAGCGCAAAGAAAAAGATGAAGAAGGCGCAGAAGCCAGTGCCGATGAAAAAACGGGGGACGATGTTCCGTTTTAAGGGGACGATAAGAGGGGGAGGAGAGATCCTCCCTTTCTTTTTTGTTGGACTATGTGCATACCGGGTTAAAACCCGATTTATTGCTGTCTTTATACCCCGGCTTAAAAGCCGGGGCTATTAAAAGCCGGGGCTATTAAAAGTCGGGGCTATTTAAGCAAAAGATCAGAAGGATCAATTATCAATAGCCCCGAGCTTTAGCTCGGGGTAATAAAATAATAATAACCGGGGTTTTAACCCCATTGTTGAGGAAACAGAATGTCATATATTAATGTTTGGATTCATTTCATATGGTCGACAAAAAACAGAGAACCATATTTAACAAAAGAGCTTCGTTCTAAAATATTTTCTCATATTCGCGATAATGCCAAAGAAAAACATATCCATATTGATTCAATAAATGGCTATAAAGAACATGTTCATCTGCTGATTTCAATGAATCAAAATCAAACAATTGCTGAAATTGTACATTTATTAAAAGGAGAATCAACTTACTGGATTAATATAAATAAATTAACCAAAAATAGATTTTGTTGGCAGAAAGAATATGGTGCAGTATCTGTTGATTATTCGGCAATAAAAACAATAAGAGAGTATATTAACAATCAGGAGACTCATCATCAAAAGAGATCTTTTTCGGAAGAGTTTAATATTCTTATGGAAAAATATAAATTTAATAATAAAGAAAGATAGTGGGTTAAAACCCAATTTATAGTAGTCTATTTACCCCGGCTTAAAAGCCGGGGCTATTTATTGAAAAAAACCCAAAGCATCGATAGCCAATAGCCCCGAGCTTCAGCTTAGATGTTTCCGAGAAAGGTACGACGGGTCTATTAAATAATGAGATAAAAAAGATCAATTATCAATAGCCCCGAGCTTCAGCTTAGATGGTTTGGGGAAAAGCACCACGAGGCCATTTAAAGAATAAAATATAAAAGGACCTATGGTCAATAGCCCCGGGCTTCCGCTCAGATGAACACGAGAATAGCGCCACTATGTGCATACCGGGTTAAAACCCGATTTATTGCTGTCTTTATACCCCGGCTTAAAAGCCGGGGCTATTTATTGAAAAAGACCCAAAGCATCGATAGCTAATAGCCCCGAGCTTTAGCTCAAATGCTCAAGAGAAAAACACCCCGGATTTAATTATAAAGTGTTACCCACTCAACTAACCCGTGTCTATCTATTGATAAAGACCCAAAGCATCGATAGCCAATAGCCCCGAGCTTTAGCTCGGGGTAATAGAATTAAAACCAATCGGGTTTTAACCCGGTGTAAATTCAGATTACAGATTACAGATTACAGATTACAGATCACCCATATTCCAACTCAAATGAAACTTTGCCTGCTGGATGCTTTCCTGGAGATTGACACCCAAGGCTAAGGTGAGCCGATTGTTGCCGGCAGGAAGCGAGAAGCCCACACCAAGATGATGCGAAATGGGATTTTCATGCTGCATGATCACACCATCATAAAAAGCAAATAAATGTGCACGCCGAAAATAACCTGCTTCTATTTTCCAACCAACATAAGCATTTGTAATATATTGTTCAAAGTAAGCACCTCTCAAGAAATTTGCACCACCAAGCTTAAATTGATCGTAGAGTGCAATGGGATCTTTGGAAGCGACATAACCACCAAGCAAATTAATATTTGCTCCAAGAATTGATCTTCGAAGTTTTAATTGAGCCGTTAATTCCGATCGAGACACCCGCTGATTAAGTGCAAAGTGCAAGCCGGAAGTTAAATTTACAGAACCTGATATATTGCCGGGTTTAGATCTCCAAAAGAGTGAAAGATTTGAACCGGAACGATTTTGAGTGACAAAACCCGAATCGGAGCCAACAGTCGTCGTACTTATTTGCTCATTGACGTAATTGATAATAAAATCAGAGCGTTGATTCATGTGATAGAGCACGGATATATCAAGATCACGCTTTACATAAAGACTATCCTGATAGCGCTGAGAAAAAGCAAGTTTTACGGAAAACGGCTTATTAAAGATGTAAGGTTCAGTGTAGGAAAGATCTATGGAATTAACTCCAAGCGTGGGGCGGGACCAATAAAAACTGGCAAGTCTTCCCAATCCACCAAGATTGATCAACTCAAGGGAAATATTTCCAATAACACCTTGACGATCCGCTTCCTGTTTATAGGATGCTATGGCATCAAAACGAATATCTTGCTTCGCATCAGTATAAAGACGTAATCCATTTTTATAAATATCAGCACGGTCTTCAACATTGAGCAAGGTATTTGCTTTTAGTTCATTGATCATGTCTCGAACAAGAGTGTAATGGAACGGTCCCGATTCGGGGAGTGTAATATAACGGGATAATAAAGAAATCTCGCGTGGTGAATAATCTCCAAAGACAACAGTGTCTATCATTACTTTGCTATCTTTATCAATCCGGTAATGGAAATATTCATTCTCTCCTTTTTTTACATAAGCATCCAGGATAGCCTCTACATGAGGGAAGCCCCGGTCTCCTAGAGAAACAATATATTTGTCAACGGTGGATTCAAGAGCATTTTCAGTATTTACAGATAAGGTGTCCTTTTCGATCACACAAAAATATCCCTTTTCGGCAAATAATAAACTCGCCAAAAAAGTGATTATAAGAATAGCAATAATGTTAAGGCGTTTTATCATTAGAAATAAGCCTTTACTTCGAGATTTGCCATTATTATGCCTTGTTGTTCTGCACGCTTACGATATTGAAAAAAGCCCCCGGCAGAAATAAATTGATTTATTCTTTTTTCATAGCGTATGGCACCTGACCATGTCCACCCTATGGGTAATCCATTTGCAGTTTCATAAGGGAGGCTTCCGGTATGATCGCTCGCTACTTTATCTAAACTTACCGTTAAGAAAAAGCGCTCGCCCGCAACACGATACCAAATCCAGTCACTTTTTAATTCATACCAGTGAGTTATAAAATTACCATTGAAATCTGTAGTGATATGTTCATATTTGCCCTCTATGCTGGCGCGCAATTTTTTTGAGAATAAATACTCACACTCTAAACCGGTTCCATGACTGACCGTTTGAACATGATAACTATTAAGGGGTAGGCGTTGCTGATCTCTGGAATTATATTTGTAATAAATATCCAAAATAAAATTATCGGGTTTCAGGCGATATTTCAGCCAGCGAGATGACTGAAAATATACATTTTCATTATAAGCGGTTTGAAAATTCTGAGAGCGTGTATCTTCGAACAGCACTGTAACACGATGTTTGCCGTCTGGGCCCGCCAACCCGATCTCATGTTTTAATCGGAGGTTCCCATAAAAAATACTGGTATCGGGATCATCTATTATCAATGGTTTATAAAGCACCAACCCGGGTGTCCGGTAGTCGGTTGAACCATTATGGCTAAAGTTGATACGGAGCTTCTTTCCCTGATTTTTCCATTTTAATGAAGTTGCAAATTTACTGACATATTGTTCCTGTCTCTCATTGCTAAGCTCAGAGCTCAAAATAAAATTACCCATATCATCGGGGACATATTGCCCAAAATCATCCAGACGGTAATAACCAAGGCCATCACCAACAAAAATGAAAACAGCTTCGCGTTTTGTTTCAGAAGTGCGATTGATCACGGTTTTTACCGATCCGCCCAAACCGATTTTTTTTAGATCAAAACGCAATTGACTGTTTGTTAACAGATAATGCTCATCGCCCGTTCCCCGTTTATCATAACGATAGCTTGCAGTGGTGTTCCAATGCAATTTCTTTTCGAAAAAGGATTGATCAAATTTGATCGCGGCATCATGTTTTTGTGAGTAAGATTGAAAGGTGGTATCTATGGTTTTCCAATCGTAATCTTTACGATAGGTATAATCGATTTTCCAGCTTCCCATGGCTATACCGGCTTTTGCGGATTCTGCCTGGTAGGCCGTTGAAGAAGAAAACAAAGGTTCGAAATGATCCTGCATTAATGAGGCATAGAAAGAAAAAATGTCACCAATGGGAATATCGCCAGAAACATTAAAGCTGTAATATGGGAGAAATCCATTATCAAGCAAATTAGACCATTTATATTGAAAGCGGGCTTTTTTAACCTTTACCACACCATCGGCAAGTAAACGCAAACGTGTATTACGGTTTACGTCAGAAACATATTCCAATGCCGTATTGGCAGTTAATAATGAATTATTGACACGGGCGGCGACAGATGCCATTTGAGTAATACTATCACCCGCATCAAAACCCAGGTAACGCTCAAAATCCGGCATGGTGATCTTGGCAAAGCTTGTGAAATCTTTGTTCATAAACCAGCCATTACTCAGTAATGAAAAACTTTTACCAAGAGGAAGGGCCGCGTCCCATTTTACCGCAGGTGATTCCCGGTTTCCGCCGATATTATAATTGTTTGGATTGAAAGATGAAAACGCTCCCTCAATTAGAGCAAATGCTTTATCTTTTTGTCCAATTTCCATATTCATGGAACCTATCCATTGTGTGGTGGGTAAGGTAACTTTTCTTCGGGGAAAATATTGTGACAAGGGATCACCGGGGGCATATACGTACAGCATTTTTCCGGTAGTTGTATAATTGCGTACATATCCGCCATTTTGATTTTCACGATAAAAATAGACCGTATGTGTTCCAATATCTTCACCGACATAATTCCAGATGCCACCACTTAAAGTGTAATCTCCGGCAGTATCTTCAATAGCCGTTGAAATGATAAAATATCCATCCGAAGAATTTATCCCTGACAAAGAGTCCGGATCAATATTTGATAAGTGAATATCAAGCGGATTATTTTCATCATCCTTTTCCCTAATATAAGAAGCCGCGAGCTTAAAGTTTTTCCCGAATCGCCACGAAGAGGTAGTCCCCATTGACGAACGAGAGTAGAACTCATTTACATAATTAAATTCAACAACAATACGTGAACTTGCCGACACCATAAGATCTGATGAGAAAAATAATTCGGCATCAGTATAGTAAAGAGTGTACTGTGTTTTTTTAAGAGCAATGCCATCTACATAGACCATCTCCGATTCCGGAACAATAGTAATAGCGTTGTCTCCGTCTTTACCCTTCAGTCTATAAGGTCCCTGGTCACCATCTCTGGCGACGATAGTTTGCCGGTTGAATTTTCCCTTGGCAGAACCTACAAAGGCAGCGCCTCCGTAGCGATCATTTTTATAACTTGCTTGGGCGCCGATCAATTTACGATTAAAACGGCTCCAGTGATTCCACGAATTATTTACATAAACATCGCCTATCTGAGCATCGAATTGATCGGAATAGATCTGTATCAGAACATTGTCTACATCCTGAACGGATTGAGTAGATGAATAATCCTGAAAAGGTGCATCGTTATCGGAAATAATCCCTTTGATATGGACACCGGGCGAAAGTTCTCCGTTAATACGAATATCTAACCCGCCGCTTAACAGACTTTGTCCGGATGATCCGATTTCCAGCTGTCGGGAAACAGATCCGCTTGTTTTGACTTTCGATAATTCGGAATATGGCGACGTGCTGCCACCAGATGCATCCTTTGGAAACCATTCATTAATTTTTCCAATACCCAGGTTCTTTTTTCCGGGTGCCGCCAGATCACTATATTGATAATGAATATTTATGGTATCTAGTGCATTCGGTGATTGCAATAAAATAAATCGTCCGTAAAGATCATCAATGAGATAGGGAATATTATCTGAAATATTGATGGAATCCAAATGAACAAAATGATGTTTTAGGGGATAAACGGTTTGCCCCGATCGAAGAATGATCTTTTCCTCCGCTGTTCCGGCAAGAAGCGGAAAAGCAAAAAAGGAAAATAAAATAATTATAAGAATGTGTTTGCTTCGAATCATGGGGTAGTCAGAACATCTCCATCTTGAGAGATCAACAGATATTGATTATTTTGAGAAGGACCGAAATAGATCACATTCTCAAAATCAGTAAGATAACGAAGCATCTTGCTTTCAGGTTTCCAAATATATAGGCTTTTGTCGTTTGCAAGTCCGATCGTTTTTCTACCCAAAGGAAATACTTGAGTAATATTAAGAGAATCCGGTAATATAAATTCATTTAAGCTTGTGCCGTCTTCATCGCTTATTCGAATGATTTTTTTATTTTTAAGAAAGATCAGGACAAATTGCTCAAAAGAAAACAAGTCTATCTCGCCAGATACACTTTTATCCCCCCAGCGAGTTGGATAACCTTCTCCGGGATGAATTTGAATAATATGATCATAAAAATCATCATAGATCAACCAATCATGTTCGGAGGTCACGGTGAAAGCCTGTGGAGAAAGAATATCCTTATGCAATGGTGTGATAGAGCGAATATTTAAAAAACGATCCCAGGATATGACGGTATTATTTGCTGCGTCAAGGAGATATATCTTGTCGGGTTCATCCAGAACCGGTTTCAAAGGCTCAACAAGATTGATCTTAGAAGCATATTTATTGCTTGAAAAAACATTGATCAATTTACCTTTAACATATCGCCTTAATATTCCCTCATCATCTGATAAGGTAATGATATCGCCAAAAATATTAACTGTTGCCTTGTCGCAAGGAGCTATGGTTAAGATATCCGCATGAAGGGGCAAGCCAATTAGGATCAGCAAAACGCAAATTGTAAATGAAATCTGTTTCATTTCGAAATTTAGGACAAGAAAAGTACAAAGGCAAAAGCTAATCAATTGATAATTGATCTGTCTGCGCTCCGACCCCGATCTTCCGGGGCGGGGTTTTTGCATGACAAGCAAAAGACAATTGTAAAGCACAAGTATAAAGTTAAAAATCAAAAGGAAGTAAAAAAGAAAATATGTAAACGTAAGAAAACCTATCCTTTGTTTGTTATTTCCTTCCATTTTATAACCATTCGCATTAGATTTTATTATGTTAATAATCGCCGCTTTAAGTATTGAGATCGCCCCTTTGTTGAATGTTCTTTCAGCAAAGAAAGTAAAAGCTTACAGTAATAAAACAGCATTGTTCCATGCCGGGAAGCATGATCTGTTGATCACCGGAGTGGGTCCCATAATGGCAAAAAGAACTCTGGTAGCATATTTGGACGAGTACCGGCCGAATTTTATTTTAAACATTGGAACAGCCGGAATGCTGAATCAAGAATTGAAATTGGGCGAGATCTATCATATTGCATCGGTCATAACAGAAAATGAAAACGAAATAGCCTTACATCTATTGACCGGTGAAGCCGGCGAAACATGTCTTTCGGTAAGACGATGTATTGAGGATAGTGGTCTGCGGGATCACTCACATAAAAAGCATCAAGCGAGACTTGCAGATATGGAATGTTATGCCATCGCTGCGATAGCAAAAGAAAATAACATTC
>JAIPIT010000082.1 GCA_021734505.1 Fidelibacterota bacterium
CAATGCTCTGGACCTCTCCCCCGTTGATGATCAATCGCCGGCCTTCGGTGCTTCCTTTTTGACAAGTTTGAGCTTCCGTCATGGACACCGAGGCGATACTGGGAAGCGCTTCACCGCGGAACCCGAGGGTGCGGATATTTTCCAGATCATCAATTTGGGCGATCTTGCTGGTTGCATGCTGTTCAAAAGACAGCAACAGATCGTCCTCGCTCATGCCGTCGCCATTATCCACCACCCGGATCACATCCTTGCCACCGTTCTCGATCGAGATCAGGATATCCGTCGCGCCGGCATCAATGGCGTTTTCCATCAATTCCTTTACGACCGATGCGGGACGCTGAACGACCTCTCCGGCGGCGATCTTATTGGCAAGCTGTTCGGTTAATATGCGGATCTTGGACAATGGGACTCCTAATGTTAGTGTGTAAATTAGGCTTATTGAATAAAAATTGAAATGAAAAATAAAAATAAATGAATGGCGGTCTGCGAAGGTGACGATGAACTTATTCAACCCTTCCGGGGTTGTTTTTTTTGGAAGGAACCTAAACTATTATTGTTCAACCCTTTCAGGGTTGTGGTTTTTTGGGGGGAGCTGCCTATATACTTGTTCAATCCCTTCGGGATTTTTTAAATTAACCGAAAAATCATACTGTAAATAAAATACTATTTTATCAAACCCTAAAAGGGTTCAACAAGTATATAGGCGTGAACATCTCTCCATAAACAACCCTGAAGGGGTTGAATAAGTATTTACACATCACAACAATAATCCACATAATTCCAATAATTCTTTGTATTTTCAATATAATTCTTTAATATTTACCCCCTAAGATTTGGTTTTGGTTGATAATGTCAATTTACGAGGTAGAAGATGGTCGAGGAACAGAACAATGCGGTGCAAGTGAATCTGGATGAGCGAAAAGCTTCGATCCGGTGCGCACGACGTATCGTTCTGAAACTTGGGACCAAGGTACTTTTATCCTATTATCAAAGTGCCGGGAAAAATGATGAGATCCTCAAACTCATTGATGACATCGCGTTCTACCAGAAGAAGGGTTATGAATTCGCTATTGTGACTTCCGGAGCGGTGGGTTTCGGTATGGATGCACTGGGTTTGGAAACCCGACCGCCGGGACTTAAGAAAAAACAGGCATTGGCTTCTATCGGACAAGCTTTGCTCATGCAGAAATGGAATGAGCTTTTTGCGTCGCGGGGACTTAATACCGGTCAGATCCTTGTCACTTATGATATCATCGAGAACCGGAAGCGTTTTCTGCATACCCGCGATTGTTTGCTCTCGCTTTTCCGCTACGGCGCTGTTCCCATTATTAACGAGAACGATTCCGTCTCTGTGGATGAATTGAAATTCGGTGATAACGACACTCTTTCCGCGCTGGTCTCCAGCTTGATCGATGCGGACCTTCTTGTCCTTTTTACCGATACCGACGGCCTCTACACCGCCAATCCGCACAAGAATAAAAACGCTAAACGCATCGATGTACTCGATAGAATTGACGATTCGACCTTCGACCTTATCGACGATCGGCAAAATTCCCTCTCTTTGGGCGGCATGACCTCCAAACTGCAGGCGGCTTTGCGTTCGACGCAGGGCGGCGCAAATGTGATCATCACCAACGGATTTACCCCGAATCTCAGGGCACTACTTGAGGGTGACGATATCGGGACCTATATCAAAGCCGATCAGAAATTCCATAGCAAACGCAAGCGCTGGATCTTTTTTAATCATAAGATCAAAGGCAAGATCACGGTAGATGCCGGTGCCGTAAAAGCTCTTGTAAAGGGCAATAAAAGTCTGCTCCCCGGCGGTGTGACAAAAGCGGAAGGTAATTTCCTCGAAGGCGCTATTGTCGGGATCTACGATCAGGACGATATTATGATCGCCAAAGGCATTACTTATTACTCCAGCGTGGACATTGACAAGATCAAAGGTCAGCGCACAGGAAATATCGACAAAAAAGAATTAAAACGATTTTACGACGAGATCATTCATCGCGATAATATGATCATCGTGAAGAAAGATTAAATGTAGGGGCGGTGAAATGGGAGTGAATAAGGATTAAAATGATGCGAATGTACGGGCGACTCTCGAGTCGCCCTATGGCAAAAGGGCGGGTCCCCCTCTTCGCCGCTTAAGCGGCTACGCAGGGCAGGCAGACCCGCCCGGAATCTACCAGACCTGCCAGCTGGAGTCCGATTGAAATGAGGACCTGCTGGCTGGTCGAAAAGAACAGAAAAAGATTTGAGCAAATAATGCTCGGACACACAGGTCCGAGCCGGCAATAGACCAAAGACATTGGAGATACTATGGTACGCGAATTAGCTATAAAGACACATCATGCCTATCAAGCATTTTTAGAGAGCGGCACAAGCGCAAAGAAGAACGCGATCCTGGCATCTATTGCTAAAGGCATCGAAGCCGCGCGTGAGGATCTGAAGCATGCCAACAAGAACGACCTGAATATCGGCCGGGACAAACATTTGACCGGGGCATTTCTGGATCGTCTGGCATTGAACGATGCGCGCATTGACGGGATGATCCAATCCTGCATGGAATTGATCGACCTGCCCGATCCGGTTGGCGAGATCTATGAATCCTCGCTACGGCCGGAAGGTTTTACCGTCTCGAGAATGCGCGTCCCCATCGGCGTGATCGGCATTATTTACGAAGCGCGTCCCAATGTCACCATCGAAGCCGCCACCCTGTGCATGAAATCCGGGAACGCCGTTATTTTGCGAGGTGGAAGCAATGCCTATCATTCCAATATGGCGCTGGTGAAAGTTTTGCAAGACGCCCTTAAAGCCAACGATATCGATGAAAATCTCATTTCCTATCTAGACACCACCGACCGGTCGGCCGTAGACGAACTTTTACAGCAGGATGATCTTGTCCACCTGATCATTCCCCGCGGCGGCGAAAGTCTGATCAGAGCGGTGGTTGAAAAATCACGTATTCCCGTGCTCAAACATTTTAAAGGTGTTTGTCATGTTTATGTGCATGAAGATGCCGATCTTGAGATGGCCGAAAAGATCATCGTTAACGCCAAGGTCCAGCGTCCGGCTACGTGCAACTCTGCCGAAACCCTTCTGGTAGATGAAAAGATCGCAAAGAAATTTCTGCCGAAAGCCCTTCCCCTTCTACAGAAAGAAGGCGTGGAGATCAGAGGCTGCGACAAAACGATCAAGATCTACGGCAAGGATGTTGTCCCTGCCACCGAAGACGATTATTACGCCGAGTTCCTTGACCTTGTGATCGCCGTGAAAGTGGTGAAGAACATCGACGACGCCATTGCGCATATCAATACATATGGCTCCGCACATACGGATGCCATTATTTCACAAGATAAAACAGCCACCGACCACTTCATCCGGAACGCCGATACCGCTTCTGTCATTGTCAACGCCAGCACGCGTTTGGCCGACGGAGGCGTGTACGGTCTGGGTGCCGAGATCGGTATTTCGACCGATAGATTGCATGCCCGTGGACCGATGGGACTGAGAGAATTGTGTACCTACAAATGGATTGTGAACGGAACAGGACATATTCGTGAGTAATGAATAGCCACGGCATTTATGCCGTGGAAATCGAATCTCACCTTAACTGGGTTTTAACCCATAATATTGTTCATTGCCAAGGGGTTAAAACCCCATTATTAATAATAAATCATAACCCCGAGTTAAAACTCGGGGCTATTCATATTCAAATCATTATCCTTGTTACATATTAATTATTACCGCGAAATATGACTGAAAACCGGACTCGCGGTCGTCATCCTGAAATAAGCCTGAAACCAGAACGTGTCATCCTGTCCGCCGGCTGGCGGATCAGGATCGGTCGAATTGGATCCGGGTGCTCTATTTCCGATCGATCGCATTGTAACAGAGGTCCATACGAGAACAAACAAATAAATACATGTCATCCTGAACTTGTTTCAGGATGACTATATATGTTTTTTATCTGCGTTAATCTGCTTAATCTGCGGATAGTATTTTATTTCTTTAACTTATCTAATATCCCCGCATCTATCCAATAAATATCCGGGTTCCCATTCTGCGCCTGGCGCTCCATTTCAAAGAAAACATCATATGTAAGTTCTTCGGGATTGCGCTCAGCCATGATCGATGCCATAAAGAAAATATAGTTCCCATCCGGCGAAACGAAGGGCGACCATTCCTGTCCGCTTGCATGATTGAACTCGGGTCCCATGTTGACGGGCTCGGTCCAACTATCATCCTCATTGCGAAAGCTGATATAATAATCCACACCACCGAGAGATCCGGGACCGCCCACCGCCGGGACGATGACGTAGGATTCATCCGGTGCCACGCAGGCATTGAAACGATTGGCACCAAGATTCACCTGCTCAGGCAGACGTTCCGCTTCGGCATATTCGCCGTCCACCCATTTTGATCTATAGATATAATGAATGTTCGTCCCCAGATCGGCGCGAGTAAAATACAGTGTGCCCTCACGGGTGATCGAGGGAAAGAATTCCAATCCCTCGGTATTGATAGCCGTTCCCGCAGAACGCGGTTCGCTCCAGCCCCCTGCTGTCCGATCCACGACCCAGATATCTTGATCTCCGGGTGCATCCGATCCATCTTTGGGTAGAACGGAACAGAAGAACAAACGCTTTCCATCATGACTCATGGCCGGTTCGATGGTAGTATAACGCGGATCCTTGCCAAAAGATACGACCTCCGGTTTTGTCCAGACGCCATTTACTTCTTTAGAACAGATAATGGCCGCATAGGCAAAATCCGGTGTATGCACGGAGAAATACATCTCCTTGCCATCGGGCGACATGGCCACATCGCGATTGCAAAGATCGTTGGAAATAATGCCCGGCGCAAAAAGTTCGGCGCTCATGCCGGGAAGAGATTGGCCCATGTAGGGACCGCTTAATTGCGGGAAATTATTATTGCATGCGGTAAATATAAGAACGATAGCAAAAAGACATGTGATGCGTTTCATATGTATTCCTTTGTATTTGAAATGAAAATTACGAGAAAAACTGACGTTTTTCAACTATAAACTATGAACGATGAGAATTGTGAGTGCCCAATCTGGAGTGTGGGGGTCTGGTGTCGGTGTAAACTTCTTCAACCCCTCTGGGGTTGTTTTTTTTCTGAGAAACCTAAACTATTATTGTTCGACCCCGCTGGGGTCTCATTAATATTACTGTGAATCGGGTTATTATTTAGATCCATATGGGAATGACTGAGCAACCAAGAACGTGTCATCCTGAAAAATTTTCGCAGGAAATTTGTTCAGGATGACATTTTCCGAGATGACGTGGTATTGTTGGCTTGTTTTCAGGATGACTATATTAATTTTTCTTTATCTGTGATAATCTGCTGAATCTGCGGATAGTCTTAAGGTAAGTATACTACTTTTTGTGTTTGTATTTCATCCCCATGCTGCACGGAAACAATATACACCCCGGCACTCACGTCGCTTGCATCCCAGCGAAACTCATGATCACCGGTGTCCAGGTAGCCATCATGGAGCGTCTTGATCAATCTTCCCGATACATCGTAAACATTCACCCTTGTGTGGCTACCTATACCATACTTCATACTAACGACGACGCTTGCGTTGAAGGGATTGGGATAGCAACTCAAGTTGAAGCGTTGAAACGTTGAAACGTTGAAAAGAGTGGCTGTTTCGAGTGAGGGCAAATTCCATAGCTCGGGTGAGTCTAGGACCATTTTGGAGGCGAGATCCTGATACCATTCGGCTTCGGCGTTGGGGAGTTCGCCGATGTAGGTATTGGTCGTACAGGAATCCTGAAAGAGGGTGCAATAGAGCACACAGCACAAGAGGTAGGACCCTTTCGAGCTGGGATGATTCCAGTCCGGCAGGTGCAGATAGTGCAGAGGAAAATCCATGGAATCCAGCACGGATTGCCATGCCCGGCCCGCCGGTGCGACCGTATAATCGTTATGTTGCGCCCACCGCAACGCATTATCATCGATCTTCTGCTGCATGGCCGTGTAATCGTCTGTCCAATTATTGACCCAGAGCATCCCGTCCTCAAACGCCCATGGCATCACATAGATCAATCGTCCCGACTCATTGGCCTCATGGGTTTTATTTCGCAAGGTAAGGATCGAAAGATAGGTTTGGATCTCCGGGAAATCCCGCGGATATGCCACGCCCCGCGATCCGCCGATGACCACCACATAGTCCCACGCTCGCTCCGCGATCTTAGCCAGCGCCTTATCATCCCGCGTATGATCCAGTAGAGAAGTACCATTCTTGAGATAATAATTCACATTTACCGGCTGTCCCGCCGAATCGCACATGGATTTGAGCATCGCGGGTTGGTTATTGTAGCCGAAATAAGAATTACCAATAAGAAGTATTTCCGGCACCCCTTCACCAAACAATAATGCGGCGGAAGCAAGAATGAACAAAACATGTAATAATTTTTTCTTCATGGAATTGAAAAATATATAAATAACAGGGAGTTGGCAATGATATTCTGGGGTCTGGGGTGTGAAAAGTTATGAGTTATGAGTTATAAGTGATGAGTGCCCCAACAGAGCACTGGGCGCTGGGGACAAAAGAAATATAAACAAACGTGTCATCCTGTCCGCCGGCTGGCGGATCAGGATCGGTTCTATTGGATCCGGGTCAACATGTATGTCATCCTGAACTTGTTTCAGGATCGGCCAAATTAGATCCGGGTGTTATATTTCCTGCCGATCGCATTATTCCGATCCTGAACAACACTGCCACCGGCAGTATTTTCAGGATGACTATATTAATTTTTTTATCCGCGATAATCTGAGGATAGTCTTACACTTGTCGTCTTAGGTTTCACGCTCTTCATTCACTTCCATTCGGGGTGTTATTCTTTATGGGTATTCATCAACATGGGAAGAGCGGGAAATTTGGTCTTTTTTTCTTTTTTTAACTGAGATCAATGAAAATTCAAGCCCTACAGCATCGGCAATTTCCACCATTCTTATGACGGAAATATTTGGTGTTTTATTCAACAATTGGGAAATAGCAGATCTCGATTTACCCAACTTTCTAGCCAGATCAGCTTGAGTGATATTTTGCTCTTCCATTCGAGTCAAAACATGATGATAAAACTCAAAAATGATATCCCAGGCTTTATCTTCAGCCGTCAAGTCTGCACTTAGAAGATCATTTACTTTCTTTTCGATATCTTTCAAAGGCTTTTTCATATTTCCTCATTTTATCTTCAATTACCGTGTATACTTCTTCACCTAAACTATCTTTTTTCTTTTTTCGATAGTCAAAAAATATTATATGGTTCCCGAATTTTCTAAAAAAGAAAAATCGGCGTGGCATCGGCTTTATTTCACCGTATGGATGATGCCATAGTTTATATTGAATTTTTTTAGACTTACATTCATCGTTTATTATCATTTGAGCAAAAAGTCGTTTTGTAATACTTAATGCTGTTTTATCAAGTTTATCAAGATTTTCAATTACATCTGATCTGCCATTATCAACCACATAATATAGAGTGTTCAAGGCTTTAGTTCCCGAAGGAAGTGGAACTGATATTTTTTTAAACTCTATTTTGTTTCCTTTCAAATCACAACCCTTGATGTTAATGTATTACTTAACAACATACAAGAAAAAAGTATACTAGAAAAGTGTATTTAATTACTTTCTTCTATTAGTTTACAAAATAAGATCTTCAATCATCTCGTGATCACCAGGTTAGAAGATATATGGAATCAATCAAATAATCAAATTGGATTTACATTGTGTGATGTGTATCACAAAGCCAGAAGCTAGAAGCTAGAAGCTGGAATATAATATAAGATATAAACCACAGATGTCGCAGATTCCGCAGATGAAGCACGTTATTAGTTATTAGTTAGACCGCCTGAAAGGCGTGATACCGTTCTTCCGACTTGTGCACCGACCTGTGCATCGAAGCCTCGGCGTAGATGTAAGCTCGGAGAGCGTAGGTGTAGCCGCTCCCGATCCGACCGGATTGTGCGCGTACCGGGAGGTGAGGAGGACGCCATCGATGTCGATGTATAACTTTTTCATATTATTGATTTATAATGAATTGATCTCTTCTTCCAGATCATGTAATATTTCAAGAATTCTATCAAATTCCATGTATTCACCAAAGACCATACTTCTCATCGCTTTATAATCCGCAATAAGTTCCTTATGTCTGTATTCAGGTGGAATTAATTTAAAGGTTCCCGGTTTAGCTTCATCAAATTTTGCCCAGGCACAGGGGTATAATTTATTATTAAACC
>JAIPIT010000083.1 GCA_021734505.1 Fidelibacterota bacterium
ACAAAAAGCCTGATGCATTTTATGTACGGCGAAATATATCGTTCGGAAGGCAATTACCTTTATGCAAACATGGAATATCGGCGCGCTTTGCAATATGATACGACTGCCACCATTCTGAAAGCAATTGGTGAAAGTTATCGCAGAATGGGTAAAGATAAAAATGCCACCGACTATTTTGAAAAAGCCCTGAAACTGGACCCGAATGACGATATGGCAAAATATAACGTCCTGGATCTTTATATGAAGGAACTTCGATACGAAGATGCCATCCCGATCCTGGAAGATTATTTAGAGAAAGAACCCGACAATACGGATTATTTGCAGCGATTGGCTGAATGCTATCGCAGTATCGGTGAATATGAATCCTCATTATCTGTCCTGGACCGCCTCATAGAAATTCATCCGAACAACCCTTGGCCATATGTTTACGCCGCAGAGATCATGCTTGAAGACGATCGTATTGCCGAAGCCGCACCCTATCTTGAGAAAGTGGTCCGCCGCATACCCCCGAACAACGAGCTTTATGAATTCTGGATCAGGTCTTTATTTGAAAGCAAGAATATTGACGGTATGCTCAGCGCTCTTGAGTTTTGGCTGGAACAAGAACCGGAAACACTGGCTCCGTATTTTCTTTATATCGATTATAATTATCAGATCAAGGATTTTGAGAAAGGCGACAGGGCCCTTTCCTTAATAAAAGATCGCTGGCGTGAAGACAGCAGAGTATCTTACTTCCAGGGCATTAGCGCCATGGCAAGACAGGAAACCGACAGCGTATGGTATTATTTCGAACGGGCCGACAAGCAGGGCAATGCCGGGATTGACCTTTATTTGTATTATGGATTATGGTATTGGGAACACGGCTATCTTGACACTGCCGAAGAAATTGCCGACCGTGCCATTCTTCGAATGGGTCCGGGAAGCCGCTGGCTTCATATGAAAGCAATGATCAAAGCACAAAAATATGAGTATCATGAGGCTGAAGATCTATTGATCAGACTTCTTGCTGCAGACCCGGGCAATGTGAACGCCAAAGAAGACCTGGCCAATATTTATGTTGAAATGGATCAACCCGAAGAAACGGACAGTTTGTATCGGGAACTACTTGAAGATCTTCCGGGTAATAAAAGTCTGTTAAATAATTTCGCGTATGCGCTGTCAAGGCTCAATGTGGACCTGGGACGCGCTATGGATATGGTGAACAAAGCATTAAAAAAAGAAAAGAATGCCGCATATTTCGATACCAAAGCGTGGATCTTGTATCGGCAGCAAAAATATAAAAAAGCATTTTCGTGGGTAAAAAAAGCTTTGGAATACGATGATGTCAGTGCCGATGTGCTGTATCACAAAGGTCGTATTCTTCAGGCTTTGAATAAGCCGGAGGAAGCCAGAAAGGCATTCGAAGGATCGTTAAAAATCGATCCGGATTTTCGGCAATCCCGAAATGCATTGGAGGAAATAAAATAATGGATATTTCTGTTGTTGTTCCGGCTTATAACGAAGAGGGAACCGTAAAAGAACTGGCAAAAAAAGTGCTGGATATCTTTTCCGGTCATCACTACACGGGCGAGATCATTTTTGTGAACGACGGCTCGACCGACGCCACAACGCAATTTTGTAACGAGCTCTCCGGCGAGCATGATAATATCACCCACATACACTTCCATCGAAACAAAGGGAAGGCTGCAGGCCTGCAAGCCGGTTTTGATGCCGCAAAAGGCGATTATGTGATCACAATGGATGCCGATCTCCAGGATGACCCCAAAGAGATACCGGCATTGATCGCCAAACTTGAGGAAGGCTGGGACATTGTATCCGGCTGGAAGAAAAAAAGACACGACCCGATCACAAAACGCTGGCCCTCAAAATTATTTAATTGGGCGGCTCGCGTGATGTCCGGCATTAAGATCCACGATTTTAACTGCGGCCTGAAAGCATACAGAAATGAAGTCGTCAAGAATATCAAACTATACGGTGAAATGCATCGCTGGATACCGGTACTGGCAAAGGTTGAAGGATTTAAAACGACAGAAATGGTGGTTACCCATCATCCGCGGACCAGCGGTGTGAGCAAATACGGATTTAGCCGGACCTTCAAGGGATTTTTTGATTTCATGACGATATTTTTCCTCTCCCGTTTTACTATGCGCCCCATGCATTTTTTCGGCTTTTTCGGACTTTTATCGGCAACCGCAGGTTTTGTTGTAGAGGTGATCGTGCTTATCTACAAATTCGCCTTTGGGGAATCGTTCCAGTCTCATATGGCCATGTTGATCTTGGGTGTTTTGCTTATCGTGCTGGGAGTCCAGCTGTTCTCTATCGGACTGATCGGTGAAATGCTCGTTTATCAATCCAAAAAGAAGAAAAATTAATGAAAGAATTTCCATATCGCTTTTCGGTCATTGTTCCCACCTTCAACCGCCTGGAGGAGATCCGGGAACTTCTGGTTTCTCTGGAAAAACAACGATTGCCGCAAAACAGATTCGAGGTCATTATTGTCGATGACGGTTCTACCGATGACACGGAAGCTTATATCAATGAAATGATAGAAAAGAAAACCCTAAATCTTTCTTTTTACAAACAGGACCACAAGGGTCCCGGTCCGGCAAGAAATACGGGAATGAAATATGCTCAAGGCGAGTATTATATCTTTGTCGACAGCGATTGCATTGCCGATGAAAATTGGTTAAAAGCATATGATGAAAAGATCAAAAAGCCGGTAGCCGGATTTGGCGGACCGGATAAAGTCCGACGGGATTTTTCTCCTCTTCAGAAAGCGATCGATTATTCCATGACGTCATTCATTACGACCGGCGGCATCAGGGGCTCTTCAAAGAAGAAGATATCAAAATATTATCCCCGGTCTTTCAATATGGGCGTTCATGCCGATGTGGTTGACAAGATCGGCGGATTCGGCACCCTTCGTCACGGCCAGGATATCGAGTTTACCCACCGCATACGTTCGCAGGGAGAAACCGTTAAAGTAATAGATGCTGTCGTATATCATAAAAGAAGAACGTCTTTATGGCGGTTTTTCAAGCAAGTTTTTAATTGGGGTGTTGCCAGGATCAATCTTTATAAGATAGATAAAGGCATGCTGGAATTTATCCACTTTTTCCCGTTTTTGGGAACATCGTTCATTTTAGCCTTTCTCATATGTCTTGCCATTTGGCCGGGTATTCTGTGGCCATTCTTTGTGGCGGGCATCGGTATGCTGCTCTTAATGGCCGTTCACGGGATCTTTAAATATAAAGACCTGCGGGTTTTCTTTTTCATTCCTTTTGTTGTACCGATACAGATCCTGGGTTACGGACTGGGTTTTGGCGGCGCCTTTATCAGGCGCGTGATTTTCGGCGGCAGGGAAAAGACGGGCTTTGTAAAAAATTATTATAAATAATCAGGAGGGAATATGTCTGAAATACAAAAAAAACAAACATGGATCAAAATCCTGGTCATTGCCGTGGTTTTGCTTATTCCATTATTTTATTTCTTTTCCCCGATGATATTTCAGGGACTGCGGCCCACGGGTGTTGATATTTCGGCCTCGAAAGGCAGCACGAATTTGTATATTGAGTATCAAAAAGAAAGCGGAGAAAAAGTTCTTTGGAACCCCAATGTTTTTGCCGGTATGCCGATCTATCCAAGAATTACGCCCACCATCATTCATGCCGATTCCCTCATTTCATTTCTGGGCAAGATCATTTATTCATATTTTTGGTATTATCTGGTCGGCGCGCTGGGCGTGTTCTTTATATTGAGATATAAAAAATTACCCTGGTATATTGCGCTTATCCCGGCCATAGCCTATATGCTGTTACCTCACTGGATGGCGCTGCTTCATGTCGGGCATTTTGCAAAACTGAGGGCGTTCATGATCATGCCCTGGATGATACTCAGTTTTAACTATCTTGTCAATAAACGTTCATGGCTGGCAGTTGGACTCTTTGCCGCCGTATTCTCATGGATGGTGAGGACACAACATGTTCAGGTCACATTCTACGGCATTTTGATCCTTCTTTTCCTTTATCTGGTGCCTGTTATAAAGATGCCATTCAAAAAAGAAGGCAAAGCATTCGGCGATCTGGCCATGAAGGTGGCGGTTGCGATCGCTCTGACCATTGCGGTTTCAAGCCAGCCTTTTGTCAGTTTGCAGGAATATACCCCGCATTCGACCCGTGGCGGAAACGCCGTTCAAATGGATGAAGACAAGGTTGCCCAAGGAGAGACAAAAGGCGCCGGGCTGGGCTATGCAACACGATGGTCTCTGGACGGCAAAGGCATTGTAAGTTTTGTTCTGCCGCGATTTGCAGGCGGCCTGTCTCAGGAAACATACGAGGGGAACAAATATCCCCAGTTGAAAGGAAGGGCAATACCGGGCTATTGGGGTGAAATGCCTTTTACGCAGTCTTACGACTTTGTGGGCATTTTGATATTCCTGTTTGCGATCATCGGAGTGTGGGTTTACTGGAAGAAGGATGGTTTTGTCAGAGGACTGAGCATCTTTTCGGTCTTTGCCGTATTGCTTGGCCTGGGGCGACACTTTTTGCCCCTGTATAAATTATTTTTCAATATCATACCCTATTTCTCAAAATTCCGGGTGCCGTCCATGATCATGAATATGATCTTTCTGGCGTTGATCATTTTAGCGGGCTACGGAATAAAGGCGGCGGTCGAAGAAGCTAAAAAGAAGAACTGGAAATTACTTGCTTATGTTTTTGGCGGCACGGCAGGAATACTCACGCTTCTTTTGATTTTCAGCGGCGGTTTTGCCTACGAAAAAGCCGGAGAAGCAGCCCAATACGGAGCACAAACACTGGCCGTGATCAAAAATGTCCGTAAAGAGTTCTTACAAGCCGATATCTGGAAGGCATTGATCCTTGTTTTGCTTACAGGCGGCAGTATGATCGCATATTCATTCAAAAAGCTCAAAACGATACCGCTTTATGTTCTGATCGGCCTTTTGATCTCGATTGAGCTTTTCAGCGTCAGCAACAAAGCATATAAGAATATCTCCCTGGGCAGTCCGAAAGTCTTGGAACGTCGTGAATTCAGGCAGTCGGATATTACGAAATATCTTCGCACACAAAGCAAGGATCATCGTGCGCTCGCCCTGGGACAGGACAGCAATCATTACAGTTATTTTTATCCGACGATCAGCGGCTATTCGGCCATTAAGCTGCAAACCATTCAGGATCTTAGGGAGCACTGTCTTTATTCGTCAGGTGGAGTGAACTGGAATGTCGTCAATATGCTTGGAGGAAAATATATTATCGCACCGGGACAGATGCAAGATCCGATATTGAAAGTCGCGGCTATCGACAATTCACGACGGGAAGTCTTGTACGTGAATTCTATGGCAATGCCCAAAGCATGGTTTATTAAAGACCTTAAAACCTTTGAAAACAGCGCTGATATTTTAAAGTATATGAATTCGGGTAAATTTGATCCTTCTCAAGAGGCACTGTTAAAACAGGAAGGCTATACTAAGAAAATGACATTTTCCGGCGAAGGTGAGATCGCGCTGATCGAGAACACCCCCAACCGCCTGAGTTTTAATGTTAAGACGAATGAAGAACAATTTGCGGTATTTTCCGAAATGTACTATCCGGAGGGATGGAAATTGAAGAAAGGCGATGTCAAGATCCCGATTATTCAAACGAACCATGCCTTGCGAGGAGCCGTTTTGCCGGCTGGTGAATACACGCTTGTCATGGAGTTCCATCCGGCCTCTTACTTCGCGGGTATGAAGATCGTCTGGATCGGTGATATCCTAATGCTGATGCTGATCGGCGGTTCGATCTTTTTGCTGAATCGGGATAAAATTTTCAGGAAGCCGAAAGAGAATAAATGAAAAAAAACAAGGTGTTGGTCATAACCCAGAAATTCGGAACCTTCGTAAAACGGGATATGTCCATACTTGAAAAAGATTACATCGTAAGATCTCACCTTTATACGGGAAGAAAAAGCGCGTGGTCCAATATTTTAGCGCAGATCAAACTTGATATCTGGCTTTTTTATCACATCTGGACGACTCATGCCATTCTGGTCTGGTTTGCCGATTACCATGCTTTTCTGCCTGCTCTTTATTCCAAAATATGGAAAAAGCGCATGCTTCTGGTGGAGGGCGGTTATGACACCGCATCGCTCCCCGAGATCGGTTATGGGTCATTTATTTCATCTTTCAGAAGCAAATTCAGCAGATATGCCATGAAGAACGCAAGCCTGAACCTTCCCGTTTGCGACAATATTGCCAAAGAGGTCAAAGAAAGGGTCCCCGAAGCCAAAATCGAGACCCTTTACACGGGCTATGATCCAAACGTGTTCACCCCGGAAGGCCGGAAAAAAAACATGGTGTTAACGGTTGGCGAAGGAAGGACATTACAGCGTATCAAGATCAAAGGGATCGACCATTTTATCAAAGTCGCTAAATTGCTGCCTCAATATGAATTTGTTATAATTGGCCTTGGCGATAAAGCTAAACAGTATTTAAAAGATTTGCCCTCAAACGTCAAGATCCTGGCAAAAATGTCCCCAAAAGAATTACTTGAATACTATCGCAAGGCAAAGATTTATGCGCAGTTCTCAATGAGAGAAGGACTTCCCAATGCCGTATGTGAAGCCATGTTGTGCGAATGTATTCCCGTAGGTTATAAAAACGGCGGCATTCCGGTTGCCATCGGTGAAGCCGGATATTTAACGGATGAAAACACACCCGAAGCCGGGGCAAAGGCAATTCGGTCGGCAATGGATGATAAAAAAGATACAGGCAGATCGGCAAGGGAACGCATCATTGAGAAATTCCCGCTTTCAAACAGAGAAAAGAAACTGCTCGAATATATAAAGGGAGCAAGCCGGTGAAAAAAGCACTGATCATAACATACTATTGGCCGCCTGCGGGGGGGCCCGGTGTCCAGCGGATCCTGAAGTTTGTAAAATACCTGCCCAAATACGGTTGGGAACCCATGATCCTGACGGTTGATAATGGCGAATATCCTGCGCGGGACGAAACCCTGATCAAGGAAATACCCAAGAATATAAAAGTCTTTCATTCACATGCCAGGGATTATTCCGGATTCTATCGCCGTTTTTCCGGCCTGAAAAAAGATCAGGCGATCCCCGTAGCGGTGCTTTCGCAAAAAGACCTGTCGTTAAAAAAGCGTTTTGCAAAATGGGTAAGGCTGAATTTTGTGATCCCGGATGCAAAAAAAGGCTGGAAAAAAGACGGCATCAAAACGGGGCAAAAGATCATTGACCGGGAAAAACCCGATGTGATCTTTTCTTCTTCACCTCCGCCGACAGTTCATACTATTGCAAAAAAACTATCACAGAAAAACAAGATCCCCTGGGTCGCGGATCTGCGAGACCCATGGTCAAGGATACATTATTATTTTAATAATCGTTCGGTATTGACAAACAGACTTGATGCGCGCCTTGAGCGAAAAACGCTGGAAGGGGCGGTTTCTGTAACAACGGTAAGCAAGCACTTTGGAAAATTGATAGATGTTGATAAAGAAAAACTAAAGATCATACCTAACGGTTACGATCCCGACGACCTTTCATTTGCTGATGTTAAAGCTGACAATACTCAGCGCTTTTCCATTGCTTATGTGGGCGGCATGAATGAAAATCGCTTTTATCCCGAGTTCTTTGAAAGCCTGAAAGCTTTTGCTAAAGAAAACAAATTGACCGCAGAAGACATATCACTGACTATCGCAGGGAAAATACCGGAAAGTTATCTAAAGCGCATCAAATCCATCATTAATAATGATGTTCAGCTTAATGTTAAAGGATATCTTTCTCACCCGGATGCCGTTGCCCTCATGAGATCTTCCTCAATTCTGCTTCTGTTCATGGAAAAGGTAAAGAATTATGCCGGTCACATTCCCGGAAAGCTTTTTGAATATATGGCAAGCGGTAATTATATCATCGGTACCGCCCCGGAAGAGGGTGAAGCCGCCCGTATTTTAAAAGAGAACAATGGCGGGGAGATATGTCTAAATCCCGAAGAAATAAAAAAGGCCCTTCG
>JAIPIT010000084.1 GCA_021734505.1 Fidelibacterota bacterium
ATGAACGAATTTCTGCGCCACCGCTTTTTGCCAATACCGAAGTGATTGCTGCCGTTAATGTCGTTTTACCATGATCCACATGTCCGATCGTTCCTACGTTCACGTGGGGTTTTGTACGTTCATATTTTACTTTAGCCATTGTACTCTGTCTCCTATACAGTTTTACAATTCAATTTTGAGAGAGCCCATGATCGGACTTGAACCGATGACCTCATCCTTACCAAGGATGCGCGACTACCACTGCGCTACATGGGCATAAAAAAAGCCCATAACCGAAAACATGCGATTACAGGCTCAATAGCTTGTAGCTTATTTTCTGGTTCATTCGAGCTTACTGTGTAGCTCTCCCAGGTGAGATGCCAAATATCAAAGAGCGAGTGATGAGGATCGAACTCACGTAGTCAGCTTGGAAGGCTGATGTTCTACCATTGAACTACACTCGCTAAACAAGAACACGCGTGCAGAGGCAGTGTGTGTACTCAACACCCGCAGAAGTGGGCCAGGATGGACTTGAACCACCGTAGACTTCCGTCGTCAGATTTACAGTCTGATGCCATTGACCGCTCGGCCACTGACCCATTTTATTGGAGCCACTAGCCGGAATCGAACCAGCGACCAACGGTTTACAAAACCGTCGCTCTACCAGCTGAGCTATAGTGGCCAGTCATATCAAAAAGCCAAGAAATATAACAAATAATTCCTCTGTTGCAAATAGTTTATGACAAAATAATTTTTTTTATTGAAAATAAATATCTTGAGATGTGGTGATTTAGAAAGAAGTGAATTTCTTAACACCCTTTACGACGCTGCTCTGCATCCTTATATCGACGTTTTTGATCGTCCGTTACAGGTATCAAGGCCGGGATCGCGACCGGCCTGCCATTTTCATTCATTGCAACCATAGTAAAGTAACTGCTGTTGCAATGGCGGAGTTTGTTTGATTTCAGATCTTCTGCCATGACCTTGATCCCGATCTCCATCGAGGTTTTACCGACATAATTCACCGATGCGTAAAAAGTTACGAGATCCCCGACATTAATGGGTTCTTTGAAAAGGACTTTATCAACCGAAAGGGTAACCACATAATGTCCAGAATACCGGGCAGCACAGGAATAGGCTACCTGGTCCATCAATTTTAACATTTCTCCCCCATGTACTTTTCCGGAAAAGTTGACTTTGTCGGGAGTCATTAGCAAAGTCATTTCGAGGGTCGTTTTTATTTTATTATTCATTTAAACTCCTATTTAAAGAATTATTTAATGATCTCTTTAATTTGCATTTCTCTCACTAAAAACGCAATTCCCTTTTCTTTTGTTATCATATCATCAATTCTGATGATCAACCGATGTTCTCCCTTATCAAGATCATCAATTCTTACCTTATTTTCAATAAAATTCTGCCAAGACCCCGAACATTCAGGTGTAATTGTAATTTCTTCTCTGCCGTCAATTTGTACTTTAAGTGCATTATCCGGAAATACACCCGCAATATTCAAATACAACTCAAAGTCACCCGCTATATCGTTTTCAAATTTCCATGTCAATACTTCACCCGGACCGGCTTTATAGTACCATTGTGTTTGGGCGTATTCATAGTGAATATCCAGCTTTTCAGGAACTGCTTCCTCGGCTTCATAGGGATAAAGGACAATGACCTCGCTGGGGCTTAATCGGCGTTCCCAGAGCGTTTCATAACGAGCTGCCATTTCGCTGTGGTCCCGCGGGGGATCGTTTAAAACTTCCTGTGCATACGTTTCGATGAATTTTCTTAATTCATCGGAACTGATCTTTAGATCTGGGATGTGATCACTCATTAACATGTAATGTAATAGTTCCTGAACCATGAAGCGCGTTGATACTGAACGTTCAAGATGCTGAATCAGATTTAAGGTGGAAATAAGTAATTTTCCTTTTCCAACCTGCATCTCGACCAAATATCCTTTGTATTCTCCACGATAAAAATTATCAATGGGCTGGATCATGGGTTTTGTGCCTTCCGGAAAATCTTTCAGTCGTAATGATTTTGCGCGATAGATCATGGACCAGAATTGCATATCGCAATATCCATCATGCGGAAAATTCTTTAAAGCAGGATGATCAAAAATGATCGTACCGCTATTCCCATATCGTTTGGGATGATTACTGCAAATGGTCAGCCAGTTGGTGAGCGGTTCATCCAGTTGAGGAAAAACCGGTGGCGCCTGATAGGCAGGATCAATACGCGTGATATGCAATCCGAAGATCCCCATTTCTTCCGGCCATGCCCATGTCTTGCCGGAGAGTATCCATATCTTGCCACCCTTATCCAAATGTTCATAAAATGACTCATCCCATGAATCGGAAAGTATGAGTGCTTCATCGGTGAATAGAAATTCTTGGATATCTTTTTCATAAATTGCTTCGGGAATGAAAGAGGCAAGGGCTTTCAAACGTTCTTTTGGATCCCAAATATAGGTCTTCATACCTTCGATCAATTCCGCTTCCGGAAATACCCAGAAATCCCATTCATTCTTTATTTTCTTCTTCCCTGAAACGGCTGATGCTTTTAGGGTAAGTTTTTGTGCATCAGTGATTTCATTTAAAGGAATTTCTATATTGACGATATCTTTCACATCCACAGCCTGTATTTTAAATTCCGGGATCTCCCCGTTTATCCATTTCTCCGCTTCACCGAAAATTTCCCACTCTCCCCCTCTCGATCCGAAGGATTGATTCCCGTGGTGTGAGCAGTGTAAGGTCAACTTCAAAGTATCTCGGTCAGACAACACCCTCTTCTCCCATGAACAAAGCAAAACCGTTTCGCCATTTGTTTGTAAAAATTCTTCGGCTGACACGTTCTTGGGATCGGCAAAATCGTCCACTACACCCGACACGTAAGCTCCGCAATCTGTGAAGCGCAACATACTATAGCCATCCAACTCCGGAAATTTCCGGGCTTCTTCCAGCATTTCTTTTCTGACTTGCGCCTGAATGGCTTCAGTGTTTTTGACATAAACAGGCAGCAGATGTTCCAGTCCGTTCTCTTTCGCTTTATCAAAGGTTATCTGTATCCATTCGGGAATAGAGTCGTATTTGGGGATCAGATCGGGATTTGGATAACTTGCCACCAGCGGATACTCATGTGCGATGATCGGGAACTCATCTATGCGACCTTTTCGATCTCCCCGCAGATATGCTTCAAATGCCTCGTTGGCAAATTCGGCATTATGCTCGTACTCGCCGATAGGGCGCTCGATCAGATCGAATTTCCCGTAAGCATCATTAAAGGGATTGCTACCGGAACGATTCAGTACCAATGTTCCTGGATCAAGAGCTTTGGCGCTTACATACAGACTATCCAACACTTCGATCAATCCGGGATCGTTGCGGTACATCTCGTTGCCGCAACCGTAGATAAAAGTAGCGGGATGCCGACGTCCCATCTTGATCATATCTTTCCATTTTTCTTCCCATATGGCAAATTTTTCCGTGTGCACATCATCGCCTATCTGATTTCCACCGATCTCCATTTGGACCAGGATCCCGACCTCATCGGCGATCTTCATGTATGCTTCTTTAGGAATGTGAGTATGATGCCTAACGGTATTGAATCCGTAATTCTTTGCTTGGATCAGGCGTTTACGAATTGCCTCACGCGATAGATCATCGCATCCGCAACCACCTTCGCCGCCATAGGCGCGGACATAGAAAGGTAATCCGTTGAGATAGAATTTACCGTTTTGAGTTTTAAGGGAACGAATACCGAAACGACAAGAACCGCGGTAACTTGAATGATTTTCTTTATCGTCGATCTTTATTTTTAGAGTATATAAATTTGGATTCCGGGGACTCCAGAGCATGCGCCGTTCAAGCGCAAAACGCAAGAAATAATTTCCGGTCTTATCCGCTTTGCACTTAATATCTTTATTGCGAAATTTGTGCTTCCCATCGGGTGTTGTTAAAGTAACAAGAATATTTTCACCGGCAATTAATTCACGGTCCCGATTAAAAATAACCGTAATAGAATCATCTTCCATAGATGAGATGACCCGCAGGTCATCAAATCCAATGACTGGTTTTTCTTGAGTGCATGAAATGGTTATAATAACGATCAAGGAAATGAAATATATTTTAAATATGCCTTTTCGTATTTTCATGGGATCCGTGACTATTTATTATTTTTACAGTGGAATTTAAACAATTGAAGTGGATTTTCAATTGCTTTTATTAAAGAAGTAAATAGCCTAAAGCAGAAGTCGGAATTATATTTAAATGTTATTTACACACAGGTAATTATTAATCTTATGAATAGATGCTTCGACTACGCTCAGCATGACAGGCCTTTTCTCCCTGTTCCAAGTTGCCAACCTACGATAAGGCTACGAAAGACAGGCACCTGTTCCCTACACTTAACTTAATTGTTAATTGCCTGCCCTGCGTAGTTTTAACGAAGCAGGGTCAATTGTCACATTCCCCCATTCCGCTTTCTAATAACCCAATCCGCACAAAGTAAAAGGAACATCAGTATAAAAAGCAGATATGATCGTCTTGCGATAAAAACACGATTTACCTGTTCCCAGTGCTTGTCTGTGGAAATTTTGTATTGCAGACTGTCAAGATCATTGATATGACAATAGCTTCCGCCATGTCGTTCTGCAAGTTGTTTTAAAAGACCAAGATCAGAGCCTTTTTGACTGAACTCCATATTATTTTCTTCGACAAGGATCTTAGCAGTATCGCTTTCAAGAAGCACGCCATGAGTGAACAGTTCTGCTTTAGCATAATATTCACCGGCTTCTTTCAGTATAAAGGATGTGATATTATCCGATCGAGCACCTAATTCTTTGTGATGGATCTCTTCAAAACTGCTGTCCATTAAGGTCACGCGCAGAGTAGTCTCATCCAGATCAAGCAATTCGCGATTATATTGTTCCACTCTTAAATTGATGGGCTGATATGCGAAACTTGAATATATTTCTTCATCTAGGGCAAGATAACTTTTTCCGGCGCGCCGAATTTGTTCATTCACCATACCTTCGATCAGATGAATATAAATGCCATCCCAGTCCTTTTCAAACCCGGCCAGATTCCAACGCCATAGTCCGGATGCGTTGATGATCAAGTTTTGCTCTTTTTTGTTTTCAAGAACAACCGGTCGGCCTTGATTTGTTTCCATAATAGTTATACCATCGCCTTGGTAATTTGCTATTTGTATCGGCGGAAGGGCTTTCCAGTACCGGGAATTTGTGATGGGGTTGGTATCAATATAGAGATAAGGTTGTAATCCCACAACCAAAAGCTCTCCGCTTGTGATATAGTTGTCTTTTGAATCCCGGTAAAAGAGAATGGAAGGAATATCCTGAAATATTTTCACCTGTGTATCAGGGTGCCATGTCTGGATCAACAGATCGGGCTTTTCATTCGGAAATGAGATCTTCCATTCGGTGTCTTTATAAATATCTATGTGTTCCAAACGCGATAAAACAGTTGAGATCATCGCAATATCCTGATCAGGCGGGTCGGCATGGATCACAATACGGATCGCGGAAGGATGCACGTATAAATTCTCTGAACCTATCTCAGTCTTTTCACCATTCTCTCCGATCAGCCACGTCCAATTCGACACACCTTTATTTGAAGGAGAAAAAGTATGATCAAATGCTTTCATTCGCTGAGCGGGTATTTCAATTTCTTGTCTATATACTTCCTCTTCATCTTTCATGAGGATCAATTCGGTCCGCATATTGTCGTCTGAAGGATTTTCCAGGGACCAGCTCAAAGCAATGGAATCGCCTTGCAGAACGTGATCGGGAAAGCGGATTGATCTCAACGAGGGCAATTCCGTTTCAGCGACCCGGCCGACACCAATGGTATGAACGGTGAGATCTTTAGAAAGCCGTATAGATTCCAGTGATTCTCCCATATAGGACCGGCCATCCGAAATGAGGACCAACTCTTGAAATCGAGCCTGTTTCTCCGCCCATCTCAATAATTTACTATTATCGGAAATGGCTTCATTAATTGGGATTGTTCGTAATTGTTGTTCCGTATATATCTTAGGATCCAGCATATCAGCAACATGAGAAACGCGCGTTTGACGATCCATTGCCCGGAAAGAAGAAGAACGCAACAGATCTGTCACGGAAAAGTCATCATTTCCCGGTGAGCTCATGCTTTGAGACAGATCCCAACAAAATGCGATCTCGGGTTCAACTTGCCGGTCAATGATATGGGTGATCTTGATATCGAGAAAAATAATAATGAATATCAAGATCGCTGCGGTGCGCAACATAGCAAGAATGTTTCTTATTGTGGAAGGATAGTAAGGATCTTTTAGACTTCGGATGATCCAATAGACCGTATAACAAATGAGCAGAGCGGCAAGCACCCACACGATCTTTGAAGCTGTCAGGTCAATATTTAACATAACTCAGATCAACGCATGCCCCGTTTACCATGCAAACGGGAAATACGAATGATCTGTTCGTAGAGTTCTTTAATTTCGTCGTCCCGGATGGTCTCTTTGGGAAGAGCTTGCAATTTATTGAAAACTTCCACTTCTCGTGCAGTATCAAGAACATCGCGACCTTCGCTTTTTTTCAGTTTTCCCAATTCAAATGCTAAGCCCATACGTTCATCTAATAATTTGACCAATTGCTCATCAAGTTTATCAATTTTTTTTCTAATTTTGTCCATCAATACTCACTTAAAGGTTCTGATAATTGGTAATCCCCAAATCCGGTGTTATCTACAAAGATAAAACGCCGGTTTACCGAATAGTAATACCAGATCATATAGGGTTTTGAGTCAATTTCCATATTATGTTCTTCAACGGCATCGGGTTCACCGTAAATAATATAAACCATACCGCGGTCAGATCGCCAGCCTTCCCGATGTCCCGAAAAACGCTGATTAGCAACATTGACCCTGTAATAATATTCATTCATCAATTCATTGTTTTCGGTATCCGGAGTGGGATCTATTTTTTTCCAGGTCTCAGTAAAGAAATCTTTTTGTTCATTGCCTTCAGCATTTAACATTTTTTTATATGTACGTACAGGAAAATATCCTGTATGTGAAAGATATCGCATTTGTGTAATGGCTTCTTCCAGATTGGGGATCAAGGAACTGTTGCCGCTCCAATGCACCCTCAGCGGAATACTGCGTTCATATTTTGTACTATCGATCTCAGTTATCAAGGTCAGAAAATATTGATTATAGTTCAGATCCGCCGTTCTTACCGGAAATATATATTCATGTTTCTCTTTTACAAGGTCTACTTCGAACTTTCCTTGTTTAAGGGTCTTATCACTAGATTGAAGGATATAAGTGAAGGGATATCTTCCTTCAATACCGGAAGCTGAAAAGCCAACATATATAGCTTCCGGTATATCATTCTCACCTTCAATGGCCGTAGAATCTTTCATAAAATACAGATCTCCCATCATCCAGGGACCGGCGCTGAGCTGTGTCATATCGATTTCTTTTATTTGTTTACGGCGGTTCTGGGTCTTCAAGTCCGTGATCAGTACTTCAAGTCTATATTTTCCCGGTGGAAGAATATAACTTTTCTGCATTTCTATTGTTTGTTTACGGGAATTGGTCAATTTAAATTCATTGACCGTCAGTTTTTCGATCCAGCTTTCGCTGACCAGTTTATCTTTATCTTGAAATATCATGATAGATACATCAAAACGCCCTTTAAACTGAGAATTTTGCTTAACAAAATGGATCTCATCATAAGGAATGTTCAATGTTAAACTCAGTTCGCCTTTCCCTGTTTCAATCGAGGGTTTGACGACATGGTCGATCTTATATTCAGGACCTATTTCCCATTTTTTATCCATCCGTTGCGCAAAAAGTCCGCTTGAGAAAACAAGCAGTAAGATTGAGAAGATTATATATGTTTTTTTAATTTTCTGCATCGTATAAAACTATGTCTTATTCAAATAAATTACAATGGAAAAGGTTCCCTTTTAAA
>JAIPIT010000008.1 GCA_021734505.1 Fidelibacterota bacterium
GAAGGGCCGCTTTTCTCTGACTCTGATTTTTCAAAAGAAAGATTCTACCAAACTTACAATACCGATCTTGCAAATAATTTTGGAAACTTGGTAAACAGAATTTTCAAATTAATTAAAAAGAATTTTAACGGTATAATCCCGGATTATAATAAGAAAATAAACACCTATATTGAAATTGGCGATGAAAAATATACTATTACTGATTTCTTTGAAAAGTTTCTGAATAAAGGTTCGATTGAATTAATTGAAAAAGTATACAATGAATTAGAACACATAAATATAAATGCAATAGCCGAGCATATTATTAGTTATGTTTCAAGAATAAATAATTATCTTGAACTTACGGAACCCTGGAAGTTGGCGAAAACCGATCTGGATGCCACCGCGACAGTTCTATATTCGGCCTTAGCCAGTTTGCGTCTCTCAGCGTCATTGTTATATCCTTTATTACCCGAAAAAATGACGGAATTCTTTTCGATGCTGAACAATGGCGATACGCCGGGTACGCTGATGAAATGGGACGGTTTGAAACCCGGTACCGAGCTGGGTGAAATGAAAGCCTTATTTCCTCGTTTTGACATGCAGCTATTGGAAAATATGTAATTGAACCGGAGGGTTCATGTTCATTGATACCCATGCACATTTAAATTTAGATCCTTTTTACGAGGATGTTCAACCCTATATCGATCGGGCATTTGAAGCTGGTGTCACAAAAATAATTGTTCCTTCAACCGACCTGATCACATCAGAGCGAGCCATCTCGCTTGCGGATAGATTCGACCATGTTTATGCCGCAGTGGGCATTCATCCTAACGATAGCACGGATGCTTCAACCGATCATTTGGATATTCTTGAAGAAATGCTGAAACATCCTAAGGTTTGTGCCATCGGAGAGATTGGATTGGATTATTTTCGTGATTATGCTCCCGCAAATGTTCAACAAAGCATTTTCCGTGGACAAGTGGAATTGGCAAGAGATCTGGGATACCCCATGATCGTGCATAATCGTGCCGCTGATAATGATACTTTCAGGATCATGGATGAAAGTGGATGTTTCAATGCTCAGTTCCATTGTTACGGTTCAGATGAAATGTTTGCAAGAAAAGTCCTCTCAAAAGGAGCCTTGATCTCTTTTACAGGCGTTGTAACCTTTGCTAAAAAGGTCAAGGAACTTGTAGCGATGCTTCCTCTGAATAAACTCATGATCGAAACGGATTGCCCCTGGATGGCTCCGATTCCGCACCGAGGTAAACAAAATGAACCCGCTTATGTTGTTGAGGTGGCGCGAGCATATTCTGAGATATTTCAAAGTTCTGTTGAAGATATTGCCAAGATCACAACGAATACTGCAAAAAGGTTTTTTAATATTTAATAAAGCTCACTGGTCATCCTGAAAAATTTCCGAAGGAAATTTGTTCAGCCCGTAGGGGCCCGTAGGGCGATCTCAGTGAGAACTTCAGAGTAGTAATAAATTATGTCTCATCGTCCCAAAAAATCTCTCGGCCAGCATTTCCTTAACGACAAGAACATGATCGCCAAGATCATGCGTTCGATCGATATAAATGAAAATGATACTGTTATTGAGATCGGGCCGGGCGAGGGGGCATTGACACATGAATTGCTCAAGACTCAATGTGAATTGACAAGTTTTGAACTTGATACTGCATTTGCCCAAAAGTGGATAGAAAAGAGTAAAGACTATCTGAAATTTACTTGTATTGAGGGAGATGCTCTGGCTTTAGATTGGTCACCCTATTTACCTGTCGACAAATGTGTGGGAAATATACCCTATAATATTTCCCGTTCTTTAATGTATAAGCTTTTTTCACATCGTATGCAAATTAATGAAACCCTGTTCATGGTACAGAAAGAATTTGCCGAAAAACTTGCGGCACAAGCGGGAGAGGACGCTTATGGCATCCTTTCCGTACTCTCCGCGTGTTTTGCCGATGTTGAATATTTATTTTCCATTCCGCCTTCAGTTTTCTATCCGCCACCCAAGGTGATGTCCGCATGCGTGAGATTGAGTTTTAAAGATATTGATATAAATGACGCCTTACTTATTGAAGTTGTGCAAACTGCATTCAATCAACGCAGGAAAACTTTACGGAACAGTTTAAAGAGATACTATCGGCCGGAACTGGAAGAAAAGTTTTCCTGGGGAAAGCGAGCGGATGAATTGTCTCCTGAAGATTATATCGCATTGGTAGATCTCGCCTTAAAATAAAAAAATCAAAGATATATGGAAGAGACGCAGCATTGCTGCGTCTCTTCATTCCATTCCTATAGTGATTTTCGTTTAATCAGCTTTCTTTTTCAGCCAAACCTGACGTTTATGCAGGAAAGCATTCTTTTTTGATTTGATGATAAAATAAATTGTGCATCCTATCAAATAGAGGAAGCTTAAACCGAAAAACATCCAGAACCACATCCAATTGCCTGTTAAGAACGTTTTTACCGGCCATGTCATGAACAGGATGAGAGGAATTGCAAAGATAAAAACAATACCTGAACCATAGGTGTAATCTTCAACGACGGGCGATTTGAATTCGGGGTCAACCACACGCAGAAGCGCAAGCGCGGTGGATAATGTACCGGTGGATACACCGAAGATCATTAAAGTCCTGAAGAACCGATGTGTTTTAAACATACGTGATCCGATATAGATCACTGCCCATGTTGATACAATTCCACCAATGACGGCTACAATAAGGATCGGTAACCAGTAATCCAGAACTACCGCGATCGAGATCGCCGCAATAGCTGCCGTTACCATGATATCTACAAGTAACCCGGATACCCTGTTCATTGTAAGATTATCGACAAGATGATCGGCTTTTACCAACAGCAGGAAACGACGCATGATCATACCCGTAAATGCGGCAAATATGAAGTTGATGCCCCAAAGACTATCACCCAATTGAACACCGGCATCACCGATAAGAGCAAGAAGGTTCGTGAGTCCGAGAAGTAATAGATAAGACAAGAAATAGGTAAATATCACCAATCCCGTGTGCAGGGTCATTGTGTCAATGGCCTCACTTTCAGATGTTAAATAACCACCCACGGGACGTTCTGTGCGTTCACGTGAAAAAATACCGCGGCGCGTTCCGGATTCACCCATATAGGATAATTCTTCTTTGGTGATCCACTTGTTGCGGATCCCGAAATTGATGAGGTAAATACCACCGAAACAGCAGAAGATAAATCCGATCGCTGCAAAGGTTAATCCAACGGATCCCAATCCGTCTATGGACATCATTGTACCCCATGACTCTCCAATGGACAAAGCTTGACCCGGGCCGAGCACGAATCCCAAAGGCATGAACACACCAAAGCTATGGAAGAGTTCAGGACGGACAGCGTAGATGATAAAAATGGTCAGGAGCAAACCAAGCACAAGCTGAATGGCATATTGGAAAAGGATCCCAACGGCCATTGGTCCTGCACCATCATTGTCTTTTCCCTTAGGCTGCGAATTTTTTAAAGTGAGAACAACAAAGGACATACCCAAAAAGTGGTAAGCTAGATCTTTTAGTGAACCCAGTTCGAAACCCAGTGCGGGGAAGACATAGTTATAAAGCGGAAGCAAAATAAAACCGGCCGTCAAAGCATTCGGAATAAGGAATTTCTGAAAGAATTTTACCTTTGAACGAATGAAAGTGGCGATCAATAATGCTAAAGAAATAATGCCAAGATTGATGAATACATCCCAATGAAAGTTCATAATCCCTCCTTGTGTGTGGAGTCAGGGATCCTGGATAGGAAGTTCGAATTTGCAACGAACCTATGGGTCCGTTGAATTAAGGAATTTCTTACCCTGTGGCTTTATGATCCCTGATCAAATTCAGTTGTTTAATTTCAAATTATTTTGAATTATCCAGAGGCTTTTTATAGAACAAATAGAAAGAATCATCATCCAGCGCAAAGCCCATTTGATAGCGCCATCCATCCATATTCAATGCTTCATATTCGTATTGCAGGTCATCCATTTTAATGTGATCGATCGATTCCTTCCCCTGGACCGGGATCACTGAATTCAATAAATACTCGTCATTGACAATTCGCAGGACCTTGTGTCCCCATTCGGATGATGTCTGTTGCTTTTTGTTTTCTTTCAAGTTCGCCTCTATTATTAGATAAAGTACGAAATTAAGATTAGGTAAGCAATTAATATGTGGGAGTAATTCTTAAACAAATTTAAAAGATAAATTATTTATTAATTTTCATTTCTCAATTGTTAATTCTCAATTGTCAATTTTAAAATCTTCCCTTATATTCACTTTAGCATTGTAATTAATCGTTTACGATAAAAACTGCTTAAAAGGAACCTTTATCACCTTTAATAAGATCATTAGAGCTTTGTGAGCATTTGTTTGTAATTTAAGGTGGTTGTAGCTATTATTAAGACAACGGTTGTTATTTATAAAGACTATTAATTGAGGAGAGTGTATGGATAATGTAATTGTAATTGCTTATTTGGTAATTATTTTAATTGTTGGGCTTTTGGCCGGTAGAAAAGTTAAGGATCTCTCTCAATTTTCTGTGGCGGGACGTTCTTTTGGTTCTTTTGTTATTTTTGCAACTCTTTCGGCTTCATTTATCGGCGGCGGCTTTTCTATGGGAAATGCTGAAAAAGTATTTCTTTTTGGGATCGTTAATATTTTTGCTCTTTGGGGCTTTAGTCTTAAGGAAATATTGGTTGCTAAATTTATAGCACCGCGTATGGATAATTACAAGACGGCCATTTCTGTCGGTGATATCATGGAAAAACACTACGGAAAAATTTCTAAAGTTATTACCGGAGTATTTTCTGTTATTGTATGTGCAGGAATATTAGGAGCTCAGATCGGCTCAATTGGCTATATCTTTCATGTCTTCTTAGGTATATCTCAAATCTATGGAATACTTATTGGATGCGGTATTGTATTTATATATTCAACTGTTGGCGGTATGCGTTCGGTGGTTTATACTGATATAATTCAATTTATTGTTCTTGCGGTTGGAGTTCCACTAACTCTTATATTTGGTATCATAAAGGTTGGTGGCATCAATGAAATAATCGCCTCTGTTCCTGCAACGCATTTTGCTTTTCCCGGAGGTCTTAAAACTGTAACGATATTTATTTCGCTATTCTTGACTTTTTTATTGGGTGAAACCTTGGTTCCGCCCTATGTGCAAAGATTGTTTTTAGCTAAAGATAAGAGTCATACCCGTAAGGGAACATTATGGAGCGGAATTTTCTCTATCCCGTTTTTTGCAATAACAGGACTTATAGGATTGGTTGCATTGACATTAAATCCCGGACTGGATCCGAATTTAGCCATGCCTTATGTGATCAAAGAAGTATTACCTATAGGCCTTTGTGGGGTTGTAGTAGCAGGTATCATTTCAATTGTGATGTCTTCTGCAGATTCATTCCTGAATGCCGCATCAGTTTCATTTATTCATGATATTATTACCCCTTTACGGAAAAGCAGATTGGCGGTAAAAACCGAGATGTTATGGGTACGGGTAATCAATATTTTGGTCGGCGCTATATCTGTAGTTTTTGCAATAAAGATCAAAAGTATTCTAGATATTTTGATCTATGCATATAATTTTTGGTCGCCTATTGTATTAGTGCCTTTGGTATCTGCTATTCTGGGACTTAAGGTCAAATTCACACATTTTATAGCAGGTGCCATTGCGGGTGTATTAGGTGTTGTGATTTGGAATATGGTCATGAAAAATCCCTTTGGTGTAGATGGGCTTATCATTGGTATCGCATCAAATGCGCTTGTATTTTATGGTCTCTTAATTATATCAACCATAAAAGATAAAAAAGCCCAAAATAATCAATGAAAATGAACTTTCGTTTGTTTTATTTATTTTTTTTTTGGGGGGGGGTATAATTAAATATTTGATCTGTGGATATTATATCTTCAATTAAGCATTTGGATTATAGTATAATGAAGATGAAAAGGCGCAAAAATTTGCGTCTTTTCAAAAACCGAAAAGGAAAAACGTGAAAAAACTTAATTGCATTCTTATTTTACTTCTATTATGTGTTTTAACTCTTTCCGCACAAAGCTGGGATCAAATTCTTTCTGATTATGCCATTATAGATATTGAACCTTATTCGGGAGGCTACTGGTTGGCTACCCAAAGCAATGGCGCTTTGCGTTACGATTCACAGACTGATCAATGGTATCGATACAATAAATCAAATGGGATTATGACCCAAAATGACAATATCAATGATATGAAGATCATGGGTGGTAAAGTTTGGTTTGCGACGAATTATGGCATTTATACTTGTTCAACAAATGGCAGTAATTGGCAGCATAAACTTTTACCGCCGGGTGATTACTTTTCAAATTGGGTGAGAGCTTTTGATGCAAACAATGAGTATGTATTTATTGCCGGCTTTACGGGGCTTTACACCTATTCATTTCAATCAAGTACTTTTACAGCACATGATATTTCATTGCCTGAAAATTACCAGACATCTTATACGAATTCGATCTTTGCCACTGATTCTGTCGTTTGGATCGGTACGGATGATGGTGTATTTAGATATGATACTTCAAAACCTCTCAGCGATGAAACATCGCGAGTATATTATTCAAAATCGAGTGGAATTAACACAAATTCAGACATTGTAATGTGTCGAAGTCTTTATGCTAATAATGAAGGATTATTTTTGGGTTTGGATGAATATACGCCCGCTACGAATCCTTCTTATTGTCTGGGAGGATTATTTTCTTTTGATGGAACTAATTGGACAAAACATGATCAATCTACAGGACTTCCGGCTGATGGTATTCATTTTATCCAAGAGTATAATAATAAGATCTATGCCGGGCTTTTCCACTATATCGACGGTGTGAATTTTAATGGTGCAGGTATGCTTGTTATGGATTTGCAAGATATGTCATGGCAAGTTCTTGATGCATCAAATTGGCACATTGGCAATGATGCGGTACGTTCTTATTTCTGTACTGAAACAGATACGTTGGTAGGAACGGACGTTGGACTTTTTACAAATTTAGGATCATTACCTGATCTTAAACCATATGATATGCCCGAATGGTTTTCTCTGAGTTCATTAGGTGATGGAGAAGTGGAAATACATATTGATCAGGTCCACCTGGCGGATACTTATGAACTTTATATTTCTCAAGATGGATTGAACTTCAGCGATACACTGGAGATCAGTGCCACTCGCGATACGATCAGTAGTTTAACTTTGGATAAAATGTACTATGTAATGGTTGCAGGTAAGAATGAATTCGGATCGGGTCCAAAATGTAAAGATATTCTTACAGTTTGGATTGGGGCGGAAAAGAATGATATACTGCTTATCCAGGGATTTGACAAGGATGAGATCGGCAACAGCTATGATTTTTGTGGAACCCATGGAAAGCATATTGTGAATGCAGGTTATGGTTTTGATGCCATTTCAGATGAAGTACTGACTGAAACGACTATTGATATTAATGATTATGACATGATCGATTGGATTTGCGGAGTGGACAGAGATAATATGAGTCCTGAAAACAAACAGTTGATCATAGATTATCTTGAAGCAGGCGGGAATTTGTTTATATCCGGATCGCAGATCATAGATGGAGTCACTGGAGTAAATACTGATGCAGAATTTTATAATGGGTATTTGAAAGCTTCATGGAAAAAATCGGATACAGGAATCTATGCCGTTAACAGTGTTGTATCGGGAATATTTAATGGAATAGAGGATCTTGAATTTGATGATGGGACTTATACCTATGATGTTGCCCGTCCAGATGGATTCAAGCCCTTGGATGGAGCTGAATCTTGTATGCTTTATGCAGCCAAAGACAGTGCTTCCTATGGTTCGGCAGCTTTGCAATATACGGGGACATTCGGTGCATCTGTCAATGAAGCAAAATTGATCTATATGGGTTTTCCCCTTGAGTGTATTATCAGTGATTCACTACAAGATGCCGTTATACGTTGCATATTGGATTATTTTGAATTTAATGTAACACTTACGGGTGTAAAAGAAATTGACATTCCCAATAACATGACTCTGGAGCAGAATTATCCCAACCCGTTTAATCCGCAAACAGCTATCAGTTGACAGATATCAATAAAGTAAATCTTTCTGTTTATGACCTAAAAGGAAGAAAAATTGAGACTTTGGTAAATGATGTAAAATCGCCCGGTAAATATATTGTCAATTTTAATGCCCAAGCTATACCCTCGGGAGTTTATTTATATCGTTTAGTGACAGCAAATGAAGTTAGGACGAAAAAAATGGTAGTGATGAAATAGATTTTAATTCCGAATAATTAAAAAATTATCCTGAAATTACAGGGGACGGTCGAAACCGTCCCTTATTAATTATTATCCAAAAAAATCCTTGACAATATTAGATAATTAGAATATTATCTAAATAACTAAAGGAGGCAGGATGGCAAATCTTAATAAAGTCTTTACCGCTCTTTCCGACGATACGCGCCGGAAGATGCTGGTACTGCTTAAAAAGGGGAGTATGAGTGCCGGTGAGATCGCGAACCACTTTGATATCTCCAAGCCCTCGATCACCTTTCATTTAAAGATATTGAAAGAAGCGGAATTGGTCCATTCAAAGAAACAGGGTCAATTCGTAATCTATACTTTACAGGTCACAGTTTTTGAAGAAGCTATGATGTTGTTCATGGGAATGTTAAAAACGGGAGAAAAGGAAAATGAAAAGTAAAACGAAACAAAACACAAAATTGATGATCGAGCAAAAAGTATCATGGAAAAAGGTCATCTGGTTCGTAGGATTAACTTATCTGCTAAGCTTTTTACTCTGTGGATTCGTGTATAAACAAGGCAAGAAATTGGATCCGGAATTACCGGCCATCAAGCAATTTACTGATATTGTTCAACAAGATCCTGATGCGGTTGCTCGTTATCTTGACGTACATCCCGAGGTGACGGAAGACGATTTGCCCACATTCGTATTGGGCAGAGGTGAAGCTATTGATCTTAACTCTTTAGAAGAACGTGTCGCTGTTTATGTTTCGCAAAAACATTTATCCATACAAGCATTTGGTATCATGATGATCTTCCCTGCGTTGATAGCGATCATCTTGCGTTTAGTCTTTGCTGAGGGATTTAGAAATAGCGGATTCCGATTCGGAAAATTCAAGAATTATCTATATATGCTGGCTTTTATTGTGATCTTTGTTCTCATTAGTATTTTACTGAATGCTGTGATCTATAGTAAAAACCCCGATTGGCAATTAACAAACATGGGTGTAAACGGCTTGACACTCCTAGGCAAACCCGCCTCAGCTGGCTTGTTTTGGACCTTCCAGTTCCTCATTATTGGTTTAGTGGCTAATTTGACCTTTCCCATTATCATGATGCTGGGAGAAGAATACGGGTGGCGCTCATATTTACTACCGAAATTACTCCCCCTGGGGTTTGGGAAAGCAAATATTATCCTGGGTGTGATCTGGGGACTTTGGCATGCACCGGTCATTCTTATGGGTTATAATTACGGGTTATATACATGGATAGGTGTTTTACTTTTCGTCCTTGTAACAACCATGCTGGGCACCTTATTCAATTATCTTTATGTTCGCGGGAATTCAGTGTTATTAGTTGCCGTAGGACATGGATGGTTTAACGGATTGGTACCATCTGTCATATTATTGACCGGATTCATGGGGAAAGAAACGATCATTGCTCCACTTGGACTGATCGGTTTAGCAGTGATGCTTGTATTACTGCTTGTTGGTGCCAAATTAACGAATAACTTTGATATTAAACCTTACATTGATGTTAAGGAGATTGAAAATGAATAAATTTAAAAATGAATTGATCATTCTTGTCGTTTTATTGATCGCGATATCGGCAATATCGATTTATTTCTACGGTGAATTTAAAGAAAGCGGAGTTGAAAAGGTCCCCATTCACTGGAATATTAATAATGAACCAAATAATTTTGCGTCACCTCTTGTCGCATGTTTGATCGGACCTGTAGCGATCATTCTGATCATGATAGCCACGTTTAGTATGTCCCGAAAGGAGTATTCAAGCAGTGAGAAAAAATCCACACGTTTTGTTATTCTGCTTGTAGCGGCTTTAATGGTCTTTATTAATTGGATAGCCTTAAAATCAGCTGTTGGGTATACAAATGATCAAGGATTAGATGTGACGGCAATGCATTTGGGACTTGGATTGTTATTTATTCTGCTTGGGAATCAGTTTGGGAAATTGCCCCGATCACATTGGATCGGTATCCGCGTACCTGCAACATTGAACAATGAAGAAGTCTGGAATCGTGTTCACCGTAAAAGTGGGAAATATATGGTTCTTTCAGGCGTTTTTGTTTTAATTGCATCATTTATTGGCGATAAACCTTTAGCTATTTATTTCTATATCCCTCTTTTTGTCAGTATTATTCTGATGATCTTTGTATTTCCTTCGATGGAGAAAAAACGCGTAGAAGAAGAAGGTAAAAAGCCTGAAAGTTGAAAAGATTAGAAATGAAGAGTTGATATATTATTAATAATATACTGAAACCAGATTATTTTAAACTTTTAATGATCTTATCTGCGGCCCGTTTACCGCTAAGGATCGCAATGGGCAATCCTGAGGGACTATACGACCACTGACCTGCTTGATAAATATGGGGGAGTGGAGTATCAACGGCACTGAACATTCCTGTAATTTTATTGATAACCGGCATATGATCATTTGTGAAAGCCCAGCCGGTGATCGCACCCTGCGTATTGGATGTCCATTTTTCAATACTTAAAGGGGAAGAGGAAAATTGATCAATGATATTTTCTTTTAATTCCGGATAGACTGAATTCGTCAATGCCTGTATCATGCAATTTTCTGTAAAAGTCATGAATTCATCGTACCATCCCATATCTTTGATTAATTTTGCAAGTTGATAGTCAAAAAGCGTTGAGATGATCAATCCTGTCTTTCCTTTGGGAGCAAGTGTTTCATCCCTTAAAACCGGGATAGAGATCTCATAGGTATTCATTTTAAAAAATTCGCATAAATAATCTTTAATGATCTGTTTAGCTCTTTGAGGGTTTGTGATATGTTTACTTTTCAATACTGATTCAATACCGCCCGTATCAACAGTTGACATCCCGGTTGCATCTGGTGTATAGAAAAAATGTTCCGAGCAAATATTACTGAAATATGATCTATCGAGATCCACAGAAATATTTAAAGATAAAACCGAATCACCGCCTAGCAGATCTTCCAATTCTTCATTTTTGTTATTAATGATCTGTGTCAGTTTTTTTCTTTTGATCTCCCGGACGGGGATTGAACGATACAAGGTTTTAAGATCAGCCGCCCAAAGTAGTTTATCATAAAAATGCTTTTCTCCATTACTGTCAATAACATATTTTTTTTCGGGATTCAATGATTCGATCCCATTATTCACTATTAAGTTTGCGCCGGCCTTACGTGCCATCTCTTCGATCTTCTCGGGTAACTTTCCCGTACCACCCTTTGGATAGTGATAATCTAAATACAAAGAGAAATAACTGAGCGCAAAAAAAGCGGGGGTTTTTTTAAAAAAATGTTGGATGATGTTATCCTTCAATTGTATATCGGATGTAAGCCTTACAATGTAATCATCAACCGGTTCATTCATTTTGAGAATTTTATTAACAGTAAATATATATTTCGAAAACCAGGGTAAGATCACTTTAAATGCATAATATGGATTTTCTTTCAGATTCATAAAAAGCGGATTTTCTATTCCATATAAAACATCCATGTAAGACATTACTTTTTTGATGGTATTCATGATGTTTTCAATATCATCCCGAGAATTGGGAAAATGTCGTTTCAAAAAACTTTCATAATCAATAAGACTGGATTTATCCTTAAGCTTTAGAATATCATCCTCAAGTCCAATCGAAACATTACTTTTCACCCATTCCATTTTAATATTGAGATCGCGAAGCATAGGAAACAGAATACCCGAATCCTCAATGGATCGAATACCACCGTCAAATATGAAACCATTCCGCTCATAAGAATTAACTAAACCACCAAATTTATGCGATTTTTCAAATAATTTTACAGATTTGCCGGCTCTTGCCAAATATGCAGTAGCTGTCAATCCAGACATTCCACCACCAACAACAATAACCTTATCTGTTTTATTCATTGATATCCCGATAATTACTCTGAAATAATATCATTACTGATCTTGTAGATATGTTGTGCTGCAACTTTATCCCTGGCGTGGGTTGCAGGTGTTTCTTCGATAGTTAAATTAAAGAATTTACCACTTACTTTTTCCAAATCGGGGGAGGAGGCTAAATAGTAAATTGCTTCGCCGGCGATATGGGGTTCTTTCATTGATGGCCATAATATTTTTTGTAACCAAAAACGATAAAGCCAACCATTATTATTGCCGATATTCGTTCTAACAGCTCCCGGGTGCATGGCATTAATAGTTACGCCCGTTCCTTCAAGTTGTTTATTGAATTCCATCATAGTCAATAATTGGGCCGTCTTTGCCGCACCGTAACCCGCTAGTCCGATATACATTCTTTTTTCCCAGTTCAAATCATTAAAATTCAATCCGCCAAAGCGGTGCCCTTCGGAATTCACGTAAATTATTCGAGACGGTGATGATTCGATCATGCGAGGTAACATCATTTTTGTGACCAGAAAGTTAGAAAGATGATTTACATAAAAGACCATTTCATAGCCATCTTCAGTAAGTCGACGAGTTGTATTATGTATACCTACGCTATTGATCAATACATCGATCTTCGGATATGCTTCCAGTATTTCATTAACCGCAGAACGAACCTCTGAAAGTTTGCAGAAATCCGCTAAAAAATAACGGGTGACCTTACCGCTTACTTCTTTGATATTTTCACATACCTTTTTAGCTTTTTCGGCATTTCGAACCAGCATAACGATCTCGGCGCCTTCTCTTGCAAGCGAGATAGCTGATTCATATCCAACGCCGGAAGTCGCCCCTGAAATAACACAGATCTTTCCTTCCATCGATTCATATGATCGCTTTTGTGGCAATTTACTATTAGTAATAAATTTAAGTTCATCGGGAAGTTCAAAAGACATAGTATCTCCTAACCAAATTTGCGTTTGACAAATTTACGGTACATTTTATTCCAATGCGGGATATTATTAAAGATATCACCCCACATGTCGTAATAATCGCGTTGAGCTATGATTATTCCATCCTCATTCAGGGTCAGTTTAGTTGAACCATATAAAGGAGTACTTGGGTATTTTTTGAACATCATGGTCATGATCCAATCAAAAATAATGATGTTATCATTCTGAGCAATGGAAACGATCTCCATATTCAGTTGCTGGCATCGAGTAGTCAGACGATTACAGACAGCCAAAAACTCTTCTTTGCCTTCAACATGTTGTATGGAATCCTGAAAGACGATATCTTCATGATAATAGGGGAAAATATGAGACCAATCCGGTTTTCCGTCAGTATTGTAGGTCTGAGACCAAATTTGTTTCACCGTATCTTTGTTAAGAGGTTCCAAACAAGTTTGACTAAGGGGTTGATCTTTTAAAGAATTCATGACAGCACCTTTGATTAATTGCATATATGAATGAAAAGTACAAATTTAAAAGAAAAATCAAAAGTAAATAATAAAGGCAAGATAGAGCGTAATTCATCAATATTTTGTTTTAAATTAAAAAACCCGCCTAAGCGGGTTTCTTATCCTGTGGAGAATAGCGGGATCGAAAACAATTGACAGTTGACCTGCCTACGCTAAAGCTACGGCATGGCAAACAAAGGACAATTGACAATTCAATGACAAAATATCAATTAGAAATTTGACCTATTCTATCGTAAATGTTTTTTTGCAAATGCGCGTCCTGAACCGGTTTTTAGGTATTTCTCAAATTCATAAGCCTTAGAGGAATCAGAAAAAGCAATATATGTGATCAATTCCCAAGGTTTAAAATTAGAGGAATAAGGTGATTGTCCGGAATTGTGATATTGAAGCCTTTTCATAACATCTTTCGAAATGCCTGTATAAAATTTATTTTGTTTGATTTTACTTTTAAGAATATAAACGTATTTCATTAATCCGTCCCCACAGATATAATAAATTACCGCCTTCGTCCGCCGGCTGGCGGGACTTCGGCGCTTATCCTTCGCCCAAATCTCCGTCTAGCAGTGGCCTGCTAGGCGTAGCTTTAGCGAAGGCTAGTGGAGAATAGCGGGATCGAACCGCTGACCTCTTGAATGCCATTCAAGCGCTCACTCAGCTGAGCTAATTCCCCTTTTTCTTCAAATTGCCTGCCAATATAAGAAAAAATTTTGATAATCAAATAAAAAATTTGTATCTTCTATGTAAGGATTTACTAAATATATTGAGGAGTCTAAATGTCGGAACGCGTTCTTGCGATCAATCCCGGGTCCACAAGCACCAAAATGGCTGTATTTACCCGTAAAAAGGTTGAATTCGAATTAAAAGTCAGCATGGAAGAAAATCAGGTTTCAAAAGAGAATGTTTATCAGGAATTTCCATTTCGCAGAGATCAGATCATAGAAGAACTAAAAAAACACAGTATCGAAAAGATTAATATTGTTATTGGACGCGGTGGTATTCTAAAACCCCTGAAAAGTGGTGCTTACCGTGTCTGTGACAGCATGATAAACGATCTCAAAACCGCAAAATATGGCAATCATGCCTCAAATCTTGGCGGTCCGCTTGCCCAATATTTTGGAGAAATGTTCAATGTGCCCGCTTATATTATCGATCCCGTCGTTGTTGATGAAATGATCGAAGTTGCACGTATATCCGGTGTTCCGGGCATTTTGCGACACAGTGTTTCACATGCATTAAATATTAAAGCGACAACACGCAGGGTTTGCGATAGAAATAATTGGAATATTGAAAAGCAAAATTTTATTGTCGTTCATATGGGCGGCGGAATTTCTGTTTGCGCTATGGAAAATGGACAAAATATTGATGTAAACAATGCTTTACTGGGCATGGGCCCATTTTCACCTGAACGAGCCGGAGCTATTCCCTTAAAGGGATTAATGGATCTTGTTTATAAGAAAAATATGGATGAAAAATCTCTTAGACGGCTTCTGACCAGAGAAAGCGGCTTAAAGGGCTATTTGGGTACGAATGATGCCCAAGAAGTGGAAGCGCGTATTAAAAAAGGTGATAAATATGCAAAATTGATCTTTGATGCGATGATCTATCAAGTAAGAAAAGAGATAGGAGCTATGGCAGCCGTTCTAAATTTCGATGTGTGCGCGCTTATTGTGACGGGTGGCTTGGCATATTGCGATTATATGAAAGAAGAATTATTGACCCATCTTGGGAAACAGTTCTCTATTATCATTTATCCCGGAGAAAATGAACTGGGTGCTATGGCTGATGGTGGATTCCGTATTTTAGATGAACAAATGAAAATCTATGATTACGATAAATAAGAGGTAAATATGCATTACGAAGACATCTACAAACGAATTAATGTAAAAGATCCCAAAACAGTTAATGTTGTCTTTCCGAATTCTCACTCAATTTTTGAGGCATTGGCTGAAGCTGAAAAAAGAGGTTTCATTATTCCTAGATTGTACGGTAGAAAAGAGACGATGGAAACTTTTGCAAAAACAGTCGGTCTATTAACGGCAGTTTACATTCAATCTGAAACTCCTGAAGATGCTATCTGGGCTGCCATTGCGGATATTCGCGACGGTAAGGGAGATGCCCTGATGAAGGGAGATATCTCAACGGCAGCTTTTTTAAGTCCGGTCCTGAATCATGATAAGGGACTTCGAAAAGGTGACATATTATCTCATATTGCCGTTTGCGAAAGTCCGGGTTATCATAAATTACTTTTTCTAACGGATGGTGCTCTTAATATTGAATTGGGTATGGAAAAAAAACGAGCGATCACTGATAACGCCATAGAACTGGCGGAAAAACTTTTACAGAAAAAACCAAAAATTGCTTTTGCAGCTCTTGTTGAAAAGCTTAATCCAAAATTGCCTGAGACTCTTGAAGCATGGACTTTGGCAGAAGAGTATACGGCAAAGGGCTATCTTGCTGAGGGTCCCATCGCATTGGATGTTATTCTGAATGCCGATGCCGCCAAAAAGAAAAATATCGATTCAAAAATTTCCGGAGATGTTGACATTATCCTTTTCCCCGATATTACAACCTGTAATTTTTTGCTGAAATCTATCATCGAGCTTCAACATTCACCGGTAGGCGGACTGATTTTGGGTGCAAAAGTTCCGCTAATTCTTCTTTCTCGTTCCGATCGCGCTTCGGAAAAACTTAACTCGATCGCATTAAGTCTAATTGAGTAATCATTTGAAAACGAAATGAATTTCAGTGTTTTTAAGAAAATAGCTTTAAGGGACGGTTGCAACCGTCCCTTACAATACCAAAAAAGTATTAGAAGATATAAATTTTGAAATGATTGCAGACAAAACATGGTTCATTAAATGAAATTAACAATTCTGGGCACTGCCGGACAATTACCCACTCGTACAAGGAGTCAAAATGCCTATTTTTTAGACTGGCCTTACGGTGGCGTGCTTTTTGATCCCGGAGAAGGGGCTCAGCGACAATTTACTTTTGCCGGTATTTCGCCGGGTAGAATTCATAAAATATTCATATCTCATTTTCACGGAGATCATTGCCTTGGACTACCGGGAATTATGCAGCGACTTTCACTGATGGAAGTCCCCCAAGAAGTTCATATTTATTTTCCTGAAGAAGGGGAACCCTATTTCAACGCCCTGAGCATTGCTTCGAAATATACACATCACATTAATTTTCATATACATCCGCTGAAGGCGGGAATAATTGAAGAAACTGAAGACTATTGCATAGAAGCTTATGATCTTCACCATAGCACGCCCACCTTGGGTTATCGATTTATTGAAAAACCCAGGATGCGTTTTAAAAAAGAGCTTCTGGAAGAAATGGATCTGCGGGGACCGATACTGGGAGTGCTGGAAAGAAAAGGAAAGATCGAGTACCAGGGCAAGTCGGTATCGCGAGGGGAACTTAGTTATTATTCCGAAGAAAAGATCTTTGCTTTTGTTTTGGATACAGGAATATGTGACAATATTTCAAAACTTATCCGGGATGCCGATCTGGTTTTAATGGAAGCTACTTATCTTGAAAGTGAAACATCTCTTGCTAAGGAATTTATGCATATGACAGCCGAACGAGCTGCTGAATATGCAAAAGAGAATAATGTGAAAAAACTTGTTCTAACACATTTCTCAGAGCGCTACAAGGATCTCAACTTATATCAGAAAGCAGTTGAAAAAACATATAAAAATACGCATATTTCAAATGATCTTGATGTAATAGAATTTTAAATGTGGGATTTTTATGGAACGACCTGGCTGGGATGAGTATTTTCTTAATGTAGCGAAAGTGGTGGCGACGCGTTCTTCATGTCTTCGCAGGCAAGTGGGTGCCGTAATTGTAAACAATAAAGATATTGTTTCTACAGGTTACAATGGATCTCCTCAGTATCAGGAGAACTGTCTAGAAATTGGTTTTTGCTATCGTGATAAATACCATATTCCATCAGGTACACAATTAGAACGTTGCCGGGCTGTAGGTTCGCACGCCGAATCAAATGCAATTGCGCTTGCTGCGCGGAATGGTCATGCAACCAATAACGGAACGATATACATATTCGGACATGAATTTGTATGCCATCAGTGCAAAGCTCAGATCGCTAATGCAAATATCAGGCGCGTTATTCTGGAAAAACCGAATGGAAAAGTTGAGGAATGGATCCCCGAAAAAGACTGGACCATACATCCAATAGATATGGAGAAGGAGAGTTGTTCATGCTAAAGAAGATCACTATACTGAGTATATGTTTGACAATGCTCTTAGTTGCGGTTGATCCAAATTATTATATTCGTCGCGCTAACCTGAATTTCAAGCAGGTAAATGATATGATCGTGAATCTCCGAATTCGTTCACGCATGCCTGAAGCAACGCTTCCCGATCATGAAACAGTTGTACATTTTATTAGTCCCGATTCCCTATATACTGAAGACAATACGCCTTTGATGATCCCGCCCGAGATCTTTCTTATGGATCTTGAGCGTTTGGTCAAAGACGCCATTTCAATCAGAACGATAGAATTGAAAGAAAATAAAGATAATGTCGCTTTTGTTGAAGTGCTAAAACCTATGGAAGGTAAAGAAGTAATTTTTCTGGCTATGATAGATACGGTAAATTGGATATTGGCTCAAATGAAAATGATAGATAAACCCGATATGGTTGCAGATATTAATTTTACTCAGGAAGAAATTCAACCGGGTCTATTTATGCCAACGGAAATTCGCGTCATGATAGAAAGTAAAGAAACACAGAAAAAAGTAGTTCCAAACCCGCGTGGAAATATTCCCATGACATCTTCTTTTGGGTACATTGACCTGTCTTTTTCTAATTATCGGATAAATACATTGAGTGAAGTTATAATTGAGACCGATTCGCTGTCAACGGAACCGGATACTTTAAAATAAGAAATTAAACATCTTACACGGGGTGCTATATGCGCAAGGTATTAAGTGTTATTCTAGGTGGTGGCCGCGGTACTAGGCTTGCACCTCTCACGACTGTACGCTCTAAACCTGCAGTTCCCATTGGGGGGAAGTATCGCCTTATTGATATTCCTATTTCCAATTGTTTGAATTCGAATATTAGAAAGATCTATATTCTGACTCAATTCAATTCCGAGTCATTGCATCGCCATATCAATCAAACCTATAAATTTGATAATTTTACCGAGGGTTTCCTTGAAGTGCTGGCTGCCTCGCAGACCATTGAAAATATGAGCTGGTATCAGGGAACCGCAGATGCCGTTCGTCATAATATGAATCACTTTGAGACCTATACTTTTGATCAATACCTTATTTTGGCGGGCGATCACTTGTATCGCATGAATTATGCCGATTTTGTGTCGCATCATCGTAAGACAAACGCAGATATTACAATTTCCGTTAAACCGGCTTCCAAAGAGGAAGCCAAAGAATTTGGTATTCTGAAAGTTGATGCAGAAGGTCGTATCATTAAGTTCGCTGAAAAACCGACTGATGAAAAGGTACTGGAAGATATGAAAAGCTCAACCGGTGACCCACAAAAACCATATTGGGCATCCATGGGCATTTATGTATTTAATCGTGAAACCTTACGGACAACACTGACCGATATCCCCAAAGATGATTTTGGCGGGGATATTATTCCGGGTTCCATCGAAAACTATAATGTTCAAGCATTTTTCTTTGATGGATATTGGGAAGATATCGGTAGTATTCGCTCATTCTACCAAGCCAATATAAATTTCACAGAAATGAAACCGGTTTTTCGTTTTGTGGATATAAATTTTCCGATCTATACTCATGCTCGTATGTTGCCGGGTTCACGTATTTCTAATGCAAAGATCAGCCATTCTCTGATCAATGAAGGCGGTTTGATCAATGCCAAGACTGTTGAAAATTCTGTGCTAGGAATCCGTTCAGTTGTTCGTGAAGGGACAGAGATCTTTGACAGCTATATCATGGGTAATGATTACTTTGAGACCGATCATAAAGACATGATTCCCCTTGGAATTGGGAAGAATTGTCTGATCAAAGGTGCTATTGTAGATAAGAATGTACGTATAGGCGATAATGTAAAGATCATCAATAAAGATAATCTTAATAATATCGAAGAAGAAACTTACTGCATCCGTGATGGTATTGTTGTAGTTAAGAAAGATGTGACTATTCCGAACGGAACCATTATCTAATTGACAATTGTTCAGATCCAAGGGCATTTTTCAGGTATATTCAATAAAGAATCAATTTCCATAAAGTGATCTTCCGCTAAGTCAACATCATCCATTTTTTCGTGTTCCCAAGTTGTATGATAGGGAATATGAATAGCATAACCGCCCAGTTCAATAACCGGAAAAATATCCGAACGCATAGAATTCCCGATCATGAGAAATTCATGAGCTTTAATATCGAGATGTTGCAGTAATTTGCGGTAATCATCCGTCTGTTTATCGCTCATGATCTCAATATGATGGAAATAGGGTTCTAATCGAGATTTTTTCAACTTTCTTTCTTGATCTAAAAGATCGCCTTTAGTTGCCAAAATAAGTTTATAATTCGGAGCAAGTGCTTTAAGGACTTTTTCAACATTATCAAGAAGTACAAGCGGAGAATCAGTCAGTTGTTTTCCCGCATCTAAGATTTTTCTTACAGATATTGCAGGCAGAGTATCATTGCTTAAGCGGAGAGCGGTTTCAAGAATCGAAAGTGTATATGCCTTTGCGCCATATCCGAAAAGCGGCAGATTGGCTATTTCTGTTTTAAATAATTCAGCAGAACTTTCTTCCGGACTCATTTTATCAAGCATGATCTCGTTGAAAATATGCTCGAGCGCACGATAGAAGGGTTCGTTATCCCAGAGAGTATCATCTGCATCAAAACCGATGATCTTGATATTTGGTTTCATAATATTCCTCACTATTCTTAATATAAGAATAATTTATAATGATTATTATAATTGTTTTAATAAAGTAAAAAAGCAGGATCTTACATTTATATTACATTAAAATAACTGAAAAAAATCAATTTATACCTGCTTGGAAATTGTTCTTACTTCCCGTATATTTTCCTGTAAACGCAGCTATACAGGAAGCTAAATGAATATACTTTATGGAGTTCAAACAACCGGAAACGGGCATATCGGAAAATCACGGGATATCGTAAGCGAATTGAAAGAACGTGGACATAATGTCAGGGTTATTTTTTCCGGTGAACAACAAAAGAACATACCTGATACGGAGTATTTTGAACCCTATAAGATCTTCAAGGGGTTAACCTACGTTACTGAAAACGGTAAGATCGACTATATTAAAACTGCACCACGCTTGGACGCACTTTCCTTTATTCGTGATATTCTGAAATATAATGCCAAGGATATTGACCTTGTTATTAGTGATTTTGAGCCGGTTTCAGTACAGGTTGCTAAAAAGAACCGAATTCCTTCAATTGGTTTGAGTCATCAATACTCATTTCAGTATGATATTCCTTATCCCACCTTGCATGTTATGATAAGAACCATCATGGAGTACTTTGTCCCTGCAGACTTTGTGGTGCCAATTCATTGGCATCATTTCGGATTCCCAATTTTGCCCCCTTTCCTTCCAAAGAAAATAGCCAATACTGAAATTGATTCCGGTAATGATAAAGTGGTCATTTATCTACCATACGAAGATCCACAAGAAGTATTAACTCTCTTGAAAAAGTGCCCAAAAAAATACGAATACCACTTTTTTACAAGTGTTGACTATATTCAGCAAAAAGAGAATATCATTCTTCATCCAAAGAGCAGACAGGATTTCTTAAATATCCTTTCACATTCAAAGGGTGCCATACTGCATGCCGGGTTTCTGGCAAATAGCGAATCCTTTGATGTTGGTGTTAAAACTCTTGCTAAACCTATTGCCGGACAAGCAGAACAGATCGCTAATGCAATGGCTATAGAAGAACTTGGTTTTGGGAAGCATTTTAGGAATTTGGATCCACAGGAAGTAAGGGACTGGTTGGAGATGCCCCCGATCAAAGCTATGAATTACCCGAACATTACACCCTTATTCGTTGACTGGATCGAAAGTGGTGTTTTCAATATGAAAACCCTTAGTAATATGTGTGAAGAATTGTGGTCTCAAATCCCGATCCCACATATTTTCAGGCATTAATACCTGGTGAAGATTTCATTGATATTGTAACGATAAATTGATACTTTTTACTAAAATTGGAAGGTTTCTATGACATTAAAACGATTGATCATTTTTGCCATATCTCTCACATTTCTTTTTGCACAAACTCCCCAACAAATAGTTGATGAACTAGCGAAATTACCCGAACTTGCACACGCTCAATGGAGTGTTTATGCCCGCTATATTGATGAGGTGAATGGCGAAGGACCTGTGGTCGAACATAATGGGGATATGTCCCTTTCGTGTGCCTCAAGTTTGAAAGTGATCACTCTTGGTTTAGCCTTAGATAAACTTGGTCCTGATTTTACATTTAAAACACGACTTTATTATTCGGGTATCATTGATGAAAACGGTATTTTGGATGGAAATATATATATTGTGGGTGATGGTGATCCAACCCTTGGCGGTGATCAGGTGGGTGGTGTTTACAGTTTAAAGAAACTGATGTCTTTATGGGTAAAAGCTATCAAGAAAACAGGAATAAAAGCTATTAATGGTATGATTGTAGCTGATGAATCTCTTTATGATCCTTATCATGTACCTTCAACATGGACATGGGAAGACGTCGGGAATTATTATGGGGCGGGTTTGACTGCCCTATGTATTTCAGATAACAAATATTATCTCGATTTTAAACCAGGACCCAAGGAAGGCGACTCTGCTGAAGTGATAGCTTTTCGACCGGAGATCCCGGGAATGAGCTATACCAACATGATGAAAACCGGACCTATGCATTCAGGTGATAATGGTTATATTATTTCAGCCCCCAATATTTATCATGCCATTTTTCATGGTACAGTTCCTGCCGGTGAAGAAAAATTCACGATTAAGGGGGCAATACCCAATCCGGCACTTCTAACCGCACAAATGCTTGAACAAGCACTAAAGAAAGAAGGCGTAAGCTTACAAGATCATGCTATGGTCATAAATGATAAACAGAATTATCGCAATGAAAAATTATTAAAGACCATAAAATCACCCCCTTTGAAACGTATTGCCGAAATTACGAACAAGTTGAGTAATAACACTTACACAGAAATGCTCTTATTGAAAGTTGCAAAAGAAGAAACTGGAATTGGTGAGACAGAAGCAGGTATAAAAGTCATTGATAAATTTATGGACAAACTGAATATTGAACATTCGGGTATGCGTTTGGTTGATGCCAGTGGTTTATCACATGAAAATATGATCACGACAAAAGTATTTTGTGATTACCTCTCTGCCATGACGACCAGAACTTCCTTCCCGGATTTTTATAATACTTTTGCAACAGCAGGAGATGAAAATGATTTTGGTTATGTTGTATATTTCGGTAAAGATACACCCATAGCCATGAATGCAAAAGTCAAGACCGGTTATATAGGTGGTGTTCGCAGTCATACAGGCTATGTCAGTACTCGATCAGGACGTTTAATAGCCTTTTCTTGCATAGCGAATAATTATCATTGTAAAACAAAAGAAATAACCAAAATTCATGAAAAAGTTATCGTGGCTCTTGCCACGATGGAATAATATGCCAAAGATCAATACTCAGGAACTGGTTTGTATCGTTTGCCCTATTGGGTGTAAACTAACTGTTGAAAAAGCCGGTGACGAATATATTGTTAAAGGAAATACTTGTAAGCGAGGTATTGATTATGCCATAGAGGAATTGACAAATCCGACCCGTATGTTAACTTCTACAGTAAAATTAAAAGATTCACACTATGTCCGTTTGCCTGTGCATAGTTCGGCACCTATTCCTAAAGATCTCATATTTAAAGCCATGGAAGTGATCAATACTTGCACGGTAAAAGCACCGATCATCATTGGCGAACCCGTCATTAAAAATATTCTAAATACGGGAGTCGACATCTGTTCATCAAGGACTGTGGAATGAACAAAGATCAAGCAAAAATACGCTTAGAAGAGCTTCAGATCATCTTAAATGAACATAGCCATCGCTACTATGTCTTAGATGACCCATTGATCTCAGACGTCGAGTATGATAAATTATTTCGCGAATTACAAGATATTGAGAAAGAATTTCCCGACTTAATACATCCCAATTCTCCCACAAAGCGAGTGGGTGGAGCTGTTTTAGAAGAATTTTCCACGCTCGAACATAGTATGCCAATGTTAAGTTTGTCAAATGCTCTGAATGAAGATGAACTTAAAGACTTCTATCAGAGACTAAGAAAAAACACAGGTAGAGATGAGATAGAGTTGATCGGTGAACCGAAGCTTGATGGCCTTGGTGTAGAACTGATATATCGAAAAGGTGAATTTGAAGCCGGAGCAACAAGAGGGGATGGCTATACCGGAGAAGATATAACGGAAAATTTAAAGACGATCCCACAAATTCCCATGAAGTTAAGGGGAAAAATATTTCCGGATTTGCTTGAAGTTCGCGGCGAGGTGATCATTTCTAAAATAAATTTTGAAAAACTCAATAAAGAACGCGAAAAAATGGGAGAAAAACTTTTTGCCAATCCAAGGAATGCCGCTGCAGGATCATTACGACAATTGGATTCTAAAGTTACTGCTCATCGTCCTTTGGAAATATTTATATATGCGCCGGGAAAGATAGAGGGATTTGAATACAACACACACATGGATCTGCTGGAGCAATTCAAAAATTGGGGCTTTCCCGTCAATCCAATGAATCAAGTAGTGAAAAATGAAGATGAAATGATCGCATATTTTCGAGAAATGGAAACCGATCGTGAATCAATGCCTTATGATATAGACGGGATCGTGGTAAAAGTCAACGATATCGCCTTACAAAATCAACTCGGCATGCGAACTCGCACGCCCCGTTGGGCCATAGCGGGAAAATTCAAAGCAAGGACCGAGATCACTCAGATTGAATCTATCGTGGCGCAAGTGGGACGAACGGGTGTTTTGACTCCGGTCGCGAATCTTAAGCCTGTTCAACTTGGCGGTGTGGTCGTATCTCGAGCAACTTTACATAATCAAGATGAAATTGACCGTAAGGATATTCGGGTAGGGGACTGGGTGGTGATCGAGCGTGCAGGCGATGTGATCCCCAAAGTGATCAAAGTTTTAAAAGAACGCCGACCTAAAAATACGGTTTCTTACCATCTGCCTGAAACGTGTCCGGTCTGCGGTGCAAAAGTTCAGCGAGTTGAAGGTGGCGTGGCGCTAAAATGCGTTCATCGGGATTGTCCCGCACAATTAAAGACCGGCATTGAACATTTTGTATCCAAACGCGCTATGAATATTGATGGTTTAGGAGAAAAGATCATTGATCAATTGGTAGATGCAGGTCTATTAACTTCTGTTGCGGACCTTTATGCTCTGAAATTCAAAGATCTTGCAGTTCTTGAGCGTTTTGGCGAAAAGTCAGCAAATAATTTAATAAGATCGATCAAGACATCCCAAAAACGACCACTTTCAAACGTGATCTATGCGTTGGGCATCCCAAATGTGGGTGAATATTTGGCCAGAGTATTATCCGATCATTTCGAATCCTTGGATGATCTTTTAGCTTCGGATCAGGAAACTTTGATCGCGATTGATGATATCGGTGAGATCGTTGCAGAAAGTATTATCTCTTTTTCAAATGATCCCGATAACCGGAAAATGATCAAAGTTCTTCAGGAGTATGGTATTGATCCGCATGCCGGTGACAGGGGAGAAAAACCTCTTCAAGGAAAGATATTTGTATTTACAGGCAGTTTAGAAACCTTGACCCGTGACGATGCGAAAGACCTTGTACGGGATCTGGGTGCAAAAGCATCAGGAAGTGTATCGGCAAAAACCGATTACCTGGTATCTGGCGAGTCATCAGGCTCCAAGCTTGATAAAGCAAGGGAACTGGGTATTAAGATAATGAATGAAAAAGAATTTATTTTGTTTATCAAAGAATTTGATGTTGAAATGCCTGATAATAAAGAGCAGATGAAGTTATTTTAAATATACTGAGACACACTGTGGTGTGTCGCTACATGAACATATGTACATTCGTCGCATCACGCCATGGCGTGATGCATACAATAGAGATAAGATTTGTAGAGCCACACCATGGTGTGGCTCTGTTAAATTTATACCTAAACAAAAGGGAGGCTCCAGAGCCTCCCATACATTTAATTCATAGATTTAAAGATACTTTATTTCATTTTCTCAACCAGCTTTTCTGCTATTGCCATATAATATTTACTTTCAGGACTGCCCGGTTTGCTTTCAACAATCGGGCATCCCGTATCGGCAGCACTCATGATATCTTCATTAAGTGGAACTTCACCCAGGAAATCAACTTTTGATCGTTCACTTTCCTTGAAACCGCCATTTTGTCCGAAAATATATGATTTATGACCACATTCCGGACATTGGAAATAACTCATATTTTCAACGATACCCAAGATAGGGACATTTACCTTTTCAAACATATTGATCCCGCGTTTAACATCAGCAAGGGCAAGATCCTGAGGTGTTGTTACAATGACCGCGCCGCTTAATGCGATCTTTTGAACAAGACTTAATTGGATATCACCGGTTCCGGGTGGGAGATCAATAATTAGATAATCCATCTTTTTCCAGAATACTTCATTTAGCAACTGATCAACCGCTTTTATAACGAGAGGTCCGCGCCAGATCACTGCCGTATTTGCTTCAAGAAAGAAGCCAAGAGACATAAGTTGAATACCATACTTTTCGGCAGGTAGAATACCCTGTTCGCTAACCGATTCGGTAGGCTTATGTTGACCGAACATCATAGGAACGCTGGGACCGTAAAGGTCGAGGTCAAGCAAACCGACCGAGAAACCTTTTTCTTTTAGTGATAATGCTAAATTTGCCGCTACGGTGGATTTGCCAACACCGCCCTTTCCTGAAGCAATCGCGATTACATGATCAGCATACCTTAACTTCTTTTGAAGATCGAAAGGATTTTTATTTTCTTGGGACATCTTAACTCCTAAATACAAAAGGGCAGATAATTCTGCCCTTGGTTTTTTTTCATTCGAACCTGTTTAACCTTCAGAAATAGCTTCAACAGGACAGGCGGCTATGCATGCTAAACAATCGATACACAGATCTTCATCACAAACTGCTTTGCCTTCTTCAAGAGATAAAGCTTCAACGGGACATACTTCGATGCATTCGCCAATGCCTTCACATACATCATGATTTACTACGACTGACATTATAAATCTCCTTTTCGTGAATAAATTATAACGAGTAAAGTTAAGTTAATATAATTTTATTCTCAATGACTTTTTTACATTTTTTAATTTTTTTATTCACTTTTCCGTAGTAAACCAATAAATTCTATCACTAATAATATATAACTAAACAATATCAAGGAGTAGATCAATGAATGTATTTTCAAGAATAGGAAATGTTTTCGTAGCACCGACAGCATGTTTCACCTCATTACGAGATGAAGGCAAAAAATGGACTGATTATGTTGTGCCATTTTTATTGCTTTTAGCCATGTTAATAGTTTTTCTAATAGTTACTTCCGGTATAATGGAAAAATTACAGGTTGAAATAATACAAAACATGTCTCAGCTTTCAGATGCACAAAAAGAAGCCGCACTACAGAATGCAAATTCACCCATTGCAAATATTTTTAAATATGTTGGGGGTGTTTTACAGGTAGCCATTGGTGTACTTATCAGTGGATTAATTATGTGGGTTGTGGGCAATTTCATTGGCGGTGGAGATCAAAAGTTTGGCACGATGCTTGTAGCTGCACTTTATATTCAAATGATCACTATCCCCGAATCCTTAATAAAAATGTTTTTGGTCCTTCAAAAAGGAGCGATGACGGTTCAATTGGGGTTTGGCTCTCTTTTAGCCAATCCGGATACAACCTCTTATGGTGTTCAGCTAATAAATCAACTTGAGTTTTTTGCGATTTGGCGAATTATTGTATGGATCATCGCATTTAAAGTTCTTTACAAGTTCAATACAAAAAAATCAACTTTACTTGTTGTAATTACCCTCTTGATTGGAATGGCTATTATGGCCGCATTGGGCACAATGCAAGCAGGAAGAATGGGGTAAGAAGATAAGATAAAAGACATAAGTACAAAGAAAAAAGTAGGGGGCGTATTACGATACGCCCTTTTTTATTTTGGGTGATATATAAGTTGAATAAGTAAAGTACTTGAGTTGATGATTTATTTGTGACACATAAGATAGATATAAACTATGTGTAGGGAATAGGCATCAGTCTACGCCCCGAAGTGTTGGGGCTTCACCCGACAGGTGCCTATTCCAAAGCAGAAATACAAAGTATAAAGAAAGGGCTCAGTATTCAGAGCCCTTTTTAATAATAATCAATTAATTTCGATCACAATTCCAACGGTGAAGAATCCACAAAAGGCGGTTTCACGACAATAGCTTTCAAGCGTTTACCGCGAACATCCAAGAGTATTTCAGTGCCAATTTTTGAAAATTCACGTTGAATATAACCGATACCGATACCAATTCCCAAAGAGGGGGACATTGTACCGCTGGTGACCTTTCCAACGCGTATATCATCATGATATAATTCATATCCTTGACGAGGAATACCGCGATCCAGCATTTTAAATGCGATCAAGCGCTGACTTGGCTGTTCTTCTTTCACTTTCATAAGTTCTTCTTTACCAACAAAATTATCACCATTGAGTTTTGTGATCCATCCAAGTCCGGCTTCAATAGGATTTGTGTCTTTATCAATATCATTACCATAAAGTGCATATTTCATTTCTAAACGCAGTGTATCACGTGCTCCAAGCCCTACAGCTTGAATGTCTTCATTTTCTCCCGCTTTGAAAATGGCATCCCAGAGTTCCAATGAATCCTTGGGGTCATGATATAGTTCAAAACCCGGCTCGCCGGTGTAACCTGTTCGGGAAATGATCATTTCCTTACCAGCTAATTTACCCACAGAGAAATGATAGAATTCGATTTCCTTCAAGTTTACGTCTGTTAATGATTGTAAGACTTTCAGGGTTTTAGGTCCCTGAATGGCCAGTAATGCCGTTTCGTCACTATGGTCACTTAAGGTAACACCATCAACAAGATGTTCGCCGGCCCAGGCATAGTCTTTTTCAATGTTGGAAGCATTGACTACCATCATATATTTATATTGATTAAATCGATAAACGATCAAATCATCCACTATACCTCCATCGGGGTAACACATCGCAGAATACTGTGCTTGCCCGTCAACCAGCTGTTTTACATCGTTTACGGTAATATATTGAAGGAAATCTTCGGCATGTTCACCTTCAACGTAAAATTCACCCATATGTGATACATCAAAAACACCGATTTTATTCCTTATCTGAAGATGTTCCTGATTGATCCCGGTATAAGAGATCGGCATCATATAACCGGCGAACTCATGCATTTTTGCTTCAAGAGCAATGTGACGATCATGAAAAGGGGTTTGTTTGATCATTTTTAGTTTTTCTCCTTGGGGCTTACCATTGGTCACGTTTTTTAAAATCATCAAAAATATGCAATTCGCGTTTGATCTGTTGAAGAGCTCCACGCAATGTTCCATCAATTTTTATTGTTGTTTCTCCACGGACAGGCTCTAGTTTTCTAATTAGATCTTTAAATGCGATCAATTCGTCGTCATCCAGTTCAAACTTGATCTTGTTTATCATAGATCACCTCGTTTTAGTTTCATATTGTATTCATAGGGTGTAATCTTTTCTATCACAATGATATCCCCGGGTTTTACATTTTTTTCGCTCATGTAACGAGTACTGCCTTTGGCCATACTGCGATTCCGGAAAACAAAAGTCTTTTCGACAATATCGGTTTCAATTGCAAAACCTGAATCAGTATGTAACTCTATTGTACGAACACGATAATTCTTATCTACATTGTTTGACGGATTCATGGCGCCCAGGACGTCAAATGGAAAAAAATCGATATGATCTTTAACTGAGAATTGGCGTTGCATCATGAATAGATTTTGTCGTGTGATTGGGATCTCAATACTTCTATGTCCCATAGAAAAAGCATTTTTATCCAAATATTTATCAAATTCAAAGGAATTAGTCATTGATATCGTTTAACTCCACTACGATCTGCTTGCAGATAGGTTCGTCGAGATCGGTCATACCATCTACATTTAAAATAAGGCGTGTAGCGTTAATTTCTTCTTTCATTATATCTTCAAATAGTTCTTTAAGATGTTTATCATTGAAACCATCATACATGATATAGTTCTCTTGTTCTTTATCCCAATGACGAGAACGGGAAAGATTATATTCCCAACCGTTTAGTACAGTGATTTCATTTCCATTGACATCCTGTAAAACAATAGTATCTAACATGAGTTCCAAAAATTCGTCTCCGTTTTCAATTTGTAATTTGTCAAAAGGAGAGAGAATGGCTTTTTTAAATTGAATGAAATTCATGATATCCTCCAAATTATTGGTAAACTATGAGTATGGGATGCAACTCCATCAATATGGTAATGATCCCTTTTTATAATTATTTCACCACATTCCGGGCAATAGGTATTATTATCAAAACCCGGATAATTTCCTACATAAACGTATTTTAATCCGCATTGATTTGCGATGTGTTTGCTTCTTTCCAGTATTGTACGTGAAGTTTGGGGCTGGTCTTTCATCTTATGATCGGGGTGAAAAGCATTGATATGAAGCACTGTATCATTGCCACAATGTTTACTTATCCACATACATTCCATTTCTATCATTTCGGGATCATCGTTTATGCCCGGAATGATCAATGAAGTTAGCTCTGTATGGATTCCTTCCTGAATACACCATTTTATCGTATCAAGTACGGGATCTAAATTAGCACGAGTATATTTTAAATATATTTCGTCAGAAAATGCTTTAAGGTCGATATTTACCGCTTTAATGCCTGAAAAAACTTCATTGCGTGCTTTAGGTGTTATATAGCCGTTCGTAACAAGAATACACGGTATCCCGGCTTCATTAGCAAGATCTCTGATATCCATAGCATATTCAGCGAATACAATTGGCTCATTATAAGTAAAAGCGATTGATTGGCAAGATGCTTCCATTGCCTCAGAAAGGATCTCTTCGGGAGTGACGTGAACATTGGCATGACCTTGTTGAGTGGAAAGATGCCAGTTTTGGCAAAAATCACATTTCAGGTTGCATCCCTGTGTTCCTATGCTGAAAGTTCTGCTACCCGGAAGGAAATGATAGAGAGGCTTTTTCTCAATGGGGTCAACTCGTAATGCCGCGGGAAAAGCATAGCTCGTTGATACCAATTTCCCTTCAAAGACCTTACGGACTAAACATTGACCGCATTGACCTTCAGTTAAAATGCAATAATGTGGACAAAGCCAACATTGAATGCTGTTATTTTTGGTTCCCCAGAACTTTGCCGGGTGATATTTAGTTAAATTAGGCATCTCGTTTAAAAAAGATCATTTCTGCCAACCAGGAGATCAGTGAAAGGAAGATCGCTGACCAAAAAGCCGTTGCAAAGTTCGCGATCGTAAATCCTGAGATCAAAAATGATGTCAGCCACACCATGAATCCATTGATAAACAAATAGAATATTCCAAAGGTTATTGCTGTTATAGGAATGGTGATAATAGCTAAAAATGGTTTAACAAAAGCATTCAATAATCCAAAAAGCACAGAGATGGCGATGAGGGTGAATATACTATCAATATGAACACCTTTGAACATTGTGCCAACAATAGCAAAAGCAATTAGATTAACAATAATTTTTGTAAGGAAAGAAACATTTTTCATAGTAAATCCTCAGAAGAAAACGAATAATTGCTTAAAGAAATTTATTTCTAATATAATAATACAATAATGAGGTTGATATGTCAAGTTAATATATAATGTGATAAGGCCGAACAGTAGGTGTCCGGCCTTGTATATCACTCTTAATATAAGTATTCAAACTGATCAAAACTGTTCAAGTCTTTGAATGCCTGGATCAGACGTTTTGAGAAACCTTTTTCACATTCTATTACCCATGCCCGTGGGTCGTATCTTTTCTTATTGGGCTTATCGGGACCTTCGGGATTACCGATCTGTCCTTGAAGATATGCATCGTATTCATCCATGTAATCTTTGGCCGGTTTTGTATAGGCCCACTGTGTGTCGGTATCAATATTCATTTTGATCACACCGTAGGAGATAGCTTCTTCAATTTCTTCAGGAGCGGAACCTGAACCACCATGAAAAACAAAGTTGACCGGGTTTTTACCTAATCCATGTTTTTCAGAGATGAAATTTTGAGAGTTATCAAGTATTTTTGGAGTCAGAACAACATTACCCGGTTTGTAAACACCATGAACGTTACCGAAAGCCGCTGCAATGGTAAACATAGGGCTGACCTGACTCAGTACCTCATAGGCCTTATTGACATCAGCCGGTTGAGAGTAAAGTTCCGAATTGTCAACACCGTTATTATCAACGCCATCTTCTTCACCGCCGGTGACGCCCAGTTCAATTTCGAGTAACATATCGATTTTTGACATACGTTCAAGGTATTTTTTGCTGGTTTCAATATTTTCTTCCATTGGTTCGGCTGAAAGGTCGATCATATGTGAAGAAAACAGGGGTTCTCCATGTTTTTTGTAATATGCTTCACCCGCATCAAGAAGTCCGTCGATCCAGGGAAGAAGTTTTTTTGCGCAATGGTCGGTATGAAGAATAACCGGAACACCATAATGTTTTGCCATTTCACGTACGTGCAAAGCGCCTGCAACAGAACCTGCAACTGCAGCTTTCTGGTCAGTGTTATCCAACAATTTACCGGCATTGAAAACTGCACCGCCGTTTGAGAATTGGATCATGATAGCTGATTTAGCATCTTTCGCAGCCTGTAATGCTGCATTGATAGTACTTGAACCGATAACGTTGACAGCAGGAAAAGCGAATTTGTTTTCCTTTGCATATTCGAAAACGTCCAATAAGATCTTTCCTGTCACAACGCCGGCTTTTAGATTAGGTTTAGTTGACATATAATTGCTCCTTTATTGGTGTTCTAATTCCAATGTAATGGTTTTTATTTCACTTATTGCGGCCGGTCCGAAGTATTGGATCGGTCCGGGATATATATAACTTGTTTCTATTGCCCATTTATCACGATTTGCCACAAAGGTTTTAAAGGGTAATCCATTTAAATCAACAAGTGCTTTTTTAATGACGGGTTTATCTTCTCCATGACGGCGTTCCATATTCATCATTTGGGTCATAGGAATACCGCCGGGGATCCAGTTTTCAGCAGAATCTATTAGGTTGCGAACAGATGACATATAGCCTGTGCATTTATTTTCTGCCAGCAGAGAAGCGGTATAACCGAGAGCGTAAGTGTAATCGGCATCAAAGTTTGAGGGAAAAGAACAACGACCTTCATATCCAAAGAAATGGGTATGGGTTTTAAATTTTCCATTGTATTTGCCTTGAGCTCTCAAAATTTCGAGTTGTTCCGCGATCATATAGACAAGAAGTTTATCTGTATCGATCAGAGATACCTGCACATTACCATGAGGGTCGCGTTCCATGATCAGCTGTTCAGCGATCTGCTTGGGCAATGATCTGTAAAGTGCAGAAGTTTCACTCTGTAATTTATCAAGAATATAGTTTCTTTTTGTTTCTGAATCTTTGATCGTGTTGAGCTCTTTTTCATTAACAGCCATCAGGTCGTTCAATTCTGAGATCAGGGCTTTCATTTCCGGAATAAATTCGATCAAGCCTTCCGGTACGATCAAGGTGCCAAAATCTTCTTTATTATTTGAGCGTTTTACGACAACTTGGGTCAATTCATCAACGATCTCATGCAAAGTTTGTTTTTTGGCTTCAACTTCTTCAGAAATGATAGCATAGTTAGGTTGTGTTCGTAAAGCACATTCCAATGCGATATGTGAAGCGGATCGCCCCATTAATTTTATGATATGCCAGTATTTTTTTGCCGAATTTGCATCTCGTTGTATATTCCCGATCAATTCGTTATAAACTTTTGTTGCAGTATCAAAACCGAATGAAGCTTCTACCATTTCATTTTTCAGATCACCATCAATGGTCTTTGGAACACCGATCACTGAAATATTTACACCGTTCTGTGCGAAATACTCAGCCAATACTGCAGCATTGGTGTTGGAATCATCGCCACCGATCACTACGAGGGCTTCAATTTCCAATGCTTTACAGTTTTTTGCTGTCGCTTCGTATTGTTCTTTTTTCTCAAGCTTTGTACGCCCGGACGCTATCATATCAAATCCACCGGTATTACGGAAATCAGCAATAAAATCAGCTTCAAGTTCAAGGTATTTATTATCGGTAAGACCAGAGGGACCACCGAGGAATCCGTATAACTTTGAATCGGGATGACAAGCTTTTAATCCATCGTAAAGACCGGCGATCACATTGTGTCCGCCGGGTGCTTGTCCACCGGATAAAATAACACCTAAGTTCAAGGGTCTATATTCAGCTATATCGGTCTTTTCAAAACCGATCGTTGGCATTCCATATGTATTGGGAAATAAAGCTTTGATCTTGTCATGATCCGAAACAGATGAACCTGCTTTACCTTTGATGATTTTTACTGAAGGGCCATTATAAAAAACTGATGGTAACTTTGGCTGATATCCTGTTCTTGCTGTGTGTAATTGTGAAAGTTCTTTCATGGACAATTCCTCTCGTTAAGTGCGGTTTAATATAATAAAAAAAAGTTCCGAGTGTTATAATATTGTAAGAAAAAAGTCGAAAAATCTAATGATTTTCAATGTTTTAACGAAGCAGATCGATGTTTGGCAGGTTCAAACTCCCAAGTCACTATACTTCACTGGTTCTTTATGCTTTTTTTTTCGAAAATCTTTTATATCAATGAAAAATAATCTATTTTACATAGATTGTTCAATTAACAGGGATGTCCATGCTAAAAAATAAGATTATACTGCTGGTGTTTGCGTTTACTCTTCCCTTGTTTGCAGGGGAATTAATGTATAATGATATGTTCGTAATGGAACAACTCAAGGATTCACTGATCGCTGCAAACTGGGAACATAGAACAGAATTTCCATACTTTAAAAAAACCGCACCGACAGGAAGCTCCCCCAAAAGCTGTACTTTTTCACCTGACGGGAAATACATTTACGTTACCCTTCTGGGTCAACGACATGTTGCCGTTCAAATATATTCGGTAAATCCATTTGAAAAGATCAAAACGATCTATCCCGGATGTGATGATCCTGCCAATGACTATGGATATGCTGAAGGGGTCTTTCGTGAACGGGATGGCAAATTTTGGTTTACGCGCATGACAACTTCAGAATATTTTATCTATGATCCTAAATCCGATTCTTTACAAGCCGGACGGTATACCGGTGGGGACTGGACAAAATCTCTGGAATTCAGTCCGAACCAAGAACAAATTGCCATGTCCCATTGGGTTTCAAATCGTATTTCAATTTTTGATGTTGACCGGCAACGTATTATTCGCAATTTAAAGACATCTCAAATTCCCCGTGGACTTGCCTGGATAGGAAATGACACATTGGCAGTTACTTTGTATGGCGGTGCTAATAGTACAGATTGCGGAATCGAAGTCTTTGATGTCCGTACAGGTAAAAAGGTCGAAACCATACTCGAATACCGATCTGCTATGAGAGATGTGCGTTATGATCCTCTTAAGAAAATGCTTTATTACGATGATATGCGTTTTGCGCTTGTATATAAATATGATTGGATCAAACGGGAGACAGTTGCAACGGAAGAAGTTGACAGTCATCCGAACACCATTCGTCTGACTCCAGATGGAAAATATCTTTTTGTCAGTTGCCGCGGTCCGAACAATCCCAATGGATACACCTTGCCAAGTCCCAGAAACGCGGATATTGTAGTAATTGATACCGAATCAATGACAACGTTAACCTCATGGGCACAAGGTAATCAGCCGACGGGGTTGGATATATCACAAGATGGGTGCTATCTTGCTACAACGGACTTTATGGATAAAAATGTTAATCTTTATGTGATCTCTGACCCAAGAAAGATCGAAAAAAAAGATGTAGATAGTTTTTCAATGTTACTAAATAGGTTGGGTAATATTTATGAAATGGGCACTCGTTCTTTCTGGTGGTGGTGGTAACGGCATCGCTCACATTGGTGTTCTAAAAGAACTTGAACGTCTAGAGCTTAAACCTGCTTTGATTGTTGGTACATCAATGGGTTCGATTGTGGGTGGTGTTTATGCCTCGGGGAGATCAACCGAATGGATAGAAAAATTCATGACCGAAGAATTTAATATTCGGGATATGGTCTCAAGTATGCAAACCCTGAAATGGGGTGAAGGACCATTAGTCAGAGTTTTTCAGGCCGGAGAGGCAATTAATAATCTTCGTTCAAGACTGGGTATGGAGTCTGGTGAAAAGATCCTGGCAAAATTGAGGGATGTAACACACAATATAAATATTGAAGATACACAGATACCTTTTGCCACGAATGCTGTTGACTTGCTAAGTGGAAAAGAAAAAGTATTTACCGGCGGTAATCTCGCAGAAGCCATACGCTGTTCAATGTCAATTCCTCCATTTTTTGCACCCTATGATATGGGAGATGGATTGTACATCGATGGTGCTTTTGCCGATAATATGCCGGTCAATATCGCGCACCAAATGGGTTATAGAAAGGTATTGTCTGTGGATGTGTCCCCTATGAGAAGAGTTAGCCGTTCAGACCTTAAGAATAGTCTTGAAGTAGCGTTTCGCGCCATGTCATGTTCAATCAAGAATGCACACAGGAAAAACAAAGCGACGGTAGCTATTGAGGCATATAAAGGTGCATATAACTTTGATTTTGAGCATGTGGAGGAATTGATCGAAGCAGGTGAACAAGCCGTTAGAAATAATGAAGTACAAATAATGAAAAAATTATCATCATGGATCTAATAAATAATAAAGAAAGATGCAAAAAGAAAGGAATAATAATGAAAATATGGAAAACAATGTTCATGCTTATAGCAATGGTGGCTTTAATGATATCATGCGATAAAGATCCGGGACAGATAGAAGTATCCTGGCAGCTGGTGGAAAACCAGTACAAAGGACGCAATCAGCATAAAAGTGAAGTCACTTTTATGAACAATTCCAGATATACCTTAAAAAATGATAATTGGGAATGCTATTTTTCTTGGTTCAGATCAGTTACAGATGAACAGGAATCAAAGATCATTGATGGAGAAACCATAAATGGCGATTATAGCAAGCTTTATCCTACAGAATTATTCGAAGATCTAAAGCCGGGTGAAAGTATTACATTTCCTCTTATCGGTACCCACTATGCCTTAAACGAAACAGATGCTATCACAGGTTGCTATTTTGTGATCCAACAAGCGTTAGGAAAAGAGGTTATCATTTCTTCAGGCAAAACTGAAGTCTTGCCTTTTCCCGAGAATGATAAATTAAAGCGAGCTTCATATGATCATCTTGAAGTCCAGAATGCTCAAATACGCTATAAAGAAAATGAAAATGTAAAAATGATGGATAACAAGGATTTATCTCCGATCTTTCCAACACCAAATAAAATAACCCTAAAGGGTGATACCTTTGCACTTAGCAAAAACATGGAAATTTATTATTATAAAGACCTGGCAAGTGAGGCTAGCTACCTACAGGAAAGAATGAATTTTATTTTTAACGCAAAAATATATCGCTACAAATTTCGTTCGAAAAGTTATCAGAAATTCTCTGATAATTACATCGTATTGAATATTACTGATGGTGAACCCGGATCCTATCGACTTGAAATAGATCCAGATGTGGGTATTGTGATCTATGGTGCGGATGCTGCGGGTGTTTTCTATGGTATTCAGAGTTTATTTTCGTTATTTCCTCCGGATTTGAATAAAGAACCCGAAAGAATCGTCAATGTGCCGCGTTTGATCGTTGAAGACGCTCCTCGTTTCCCGTATCGGGGTATACATCTAGATGTATCACGAAGTTTTCACGGCAAAAAAGAAGTTCTTCACTTCATGGAACTGATCTCAAATTATAAATTAAACAAATTACATTTTCATATTACGGATGACGAAGGCTGGCGTGTAGAGATCCGTCCTATTCCGGAATTAACCGAGATCGGCGCTTTTCGTGGTCACACTAAAGATCATCGAGATCATCTGCAACCCACGTTAGGTTCCGGTCCTTATGCCGATCCTGAGGTCGGAAATGGCAGCGGGTATTATTCTCGTGAGGATTTCATTGAAATACTTCGTTTTGCCAGGAAACATCATATTGAAGTTATTCCCGAAATTGATATGCCGGGACATATTCGTTCAGCCGTAAAGGCCATGGAGGCACGCTATTACAACTATATGGAAGAAAATAAACCAGATTCTGCTTTGATGTATTTACTTACGGATTTTGAGGATACGACCTATTATACTTCTGCTCAACGTTATCATGATAATACTGCAAATCCTTGCATGGAATCGACCTATCGTTTTGTTCAGGTTGTCATTGATGAACTTGTTGCCATGTACAAAGAAGCAGGAGCTCCACTTACCACATTGCATATCGGTGGAGACGAACTTCCTAGAGGTGCTTTTGTTTACTCGCCCATTTGTCAGGCTTTCCTTGATAGTCAGGATGAATATAAATCGGTAAATGAATTGCATAAATATTTCACAAAACGCGTTTCTGCGATGTTACGCGAGCATAATGTTCGTACGGCCGGTTGGGAAGAAGTTGCCTGTATGCACGAAGATGGTCATCTCGTTCCCAATCCTACCCTTCTTGAAGATAGCATCACAGCCTATATCTGGAACAACGTTTGGGGATGGGGAGCTGAAGATCTTGGATATAAACTCGCCAACACAGGTTTTCCTGTCGTTCTATTAAGCGCGAATAATTATTATTTTGATTTTGCTTATAATCGTGATCCTTATGAACCGGGCTTGTATTGGGGCGGTTATACCGATACGAGGTCAGCTTGGGAATTTACTCCCTACGATATCACCAAGTGTGCCGAGGTAACATTGTATGGAGATTCAATTAGTGAAGAAATGTTTGAAGGAAAAACTCGTCTGACAGAAGCCGGTAAAGAAAATGTTCTAGGTCTTTCCGCTACGCTGTGGGGTGAGACTACGAGGACATGGGATCGGGTGGAATACATGGCTTTCCCGAAAATTCTCGGACTCGCTGAACGTGCGTGGAGCGCTCAACCCGATTGGGCAAGCATTGAGGACAAAAATGTACGGTCCGTGTTACGCGAGGCGGACTGGAATCACTTTGCCAATAAAGTTGGTCAAGTAGAATTAGCACATCTGGATCAATATAATGTTAATTATCGTATTCCTCTGCCTGGAGCGATCATTGAGGATGATACCTTGAAAGCCAATATTCGTTTTCCGGGATTGGATCTGCGCTATACGCTTGACGGGAGCGAACCGACCGTGAATTCCCAAAAATACATATTACCGGTAGTATTGAGTACCGGTGATAAAGTGAAGATAGCCGCTTTCAATAAACGAGGAAGAAGCAGCAGAGTTGTTGTCCTGCCGTAACAAATAAATATAAATTTCGATTAATAAGGGCTCGCAGCAATATCAATGCAGAGCCCTTTTGTTTTTAGAGAAGGTAAGAGGGGGAGAGGGTGAGAAGGTGAGCAACTGTCATCCTGAACGCAGTGAAGGATCTATTCATAATAGAAAAAAAACGATAAACGATAAGATAAAAGTATAAAGTTAACAAGTAGTAAAAAAATAGCTTCACTGTTCACTGTTCACTGTTTACAGATCACAGATTACGGGTCACAGATCACTGATCACCGGTAAATTCTTCCACGCGTTTTTTAATGACAGGGTCATCCTTGACGGAACTATCAAGCAATAACATTTCCCAATGATAATAGCGTGAGTTATGTCTGATCTCTGACTTAATTATTTTTTTGTTCCGCTTCAATTGTTTTTGAAATTTCTTTTTTTGATCTGATCTGGATATCAAAGCATTTTCAGCTGTTTCAATTGAATGTTTATATGGTGAAATATCTTTCCATTCGCTGATCTTATCGTCAAAATGAATCAATAAGTTACCAAGATACTTTCCTTGAGAGCCCAATTGGGTAAGGGCGGTTCCTTTATAGTGTACAGGCAAGCCTGTAAAGGCATGCTCCTTAGCACAGACAATAAGATCTATTCCGTCATAATCTTTAACAAATTCCGAAAGAATGACAGCCGGAGCGTCAGCAAGCAGGATAACCATATCTGCATCCTCAAATATTCCGTCACGATATAACTCTTTCAAAGTTAAGAGAGGATCTTTGATATGAAAATTGAAGCCATCGGATAAAGAACATATTCCAACGAACATGATATCTAAACCTTGAAAATGAATGACCCTGAAAGGCGGGAAAGCAAGATTACCTTCATTATCAAGTATATTTGCCGAGATGATTGGCAAAGAGTGGCGGCTTTGAAGTGATCTTAATACATTAAGTCCATAACAAAGGTCAAATTGACCCGCATTGATCACGTCGAATTTAAGTTCTGCAAAAAGTTCTGCTTGAAGAGCGGCTTTTTTTTGTTCAAAGATCTGATCTTCTTTTGGCATGGGCGTATGATGGAAGAAATGATTGCCTGCTCCAATGTGAAGTGTAGAAGGCGGCATTTCCGATAAAGCCGTACTGATACGGGGCCATCCGCCGCTGGGGATATTACAGCCACAGGGAGTTAGAAGTCCCCGATTATTTCCCGTAAAAGAGATTTGAAGCTCGGACCCTAAAGCGAACGCACTGATGATAAGAAATATGCCGAAATATTTTTTCATAATCTATCCTTGATTTTCCAATACTAAAAGATACAAGAAACAGCGAACAAGAAACAAGGACATTTCATCCGTTATTTTTCATCCACTCCACACTTCACGCTCCACACTCCATATTTTCAGTATGTTTTTAAGCACAATTATTAACATAGAGTTATAGGATAGTTAATTAAGGTTTAATACGCTAAAATAGCTTGGCTAAGCCGCTTTTCATCACTAATTTTACCACGATGAGAGAGGAATCCAATGAAGAATGTCATATTTAAAACAGCGATTTTAATTCTAATCCTTAGAACGGTTTCTTTTGGCGGTGTTCTTTTTGTTGATAATAATTTTGGAGATGGTTTTTGGCAGGGAGCTTATGAAAACCTGCAAGACGCTCTTTCAGCCGCTTCAAACGGAGATGAAATTTGGGTGGCGCAAGGCACCTATTATCCGGGTGCCGATCGTGGTGATTCGTTCATACTAAAAGAAGGTGTGAAATTATATGGCGGTTTTTATGGTGGCGAATCTATGTTGCAAGACCGCGATATTCATGCCAACCCTACGATCTTAAGCGGAGATATTGGAATATCGGGAAATGTCAGCGATAACGCTTATCATGTTGTCCGTTATTCCGGAAGTCTAACAAATGCAACGATCCTGGACGGATTTACTATTCGTGATGGAAACGCAAATGATGGGAACGGCGGCGGCGGACTCCTGCTCGAAAATGGTGCAGCGCCCCTGATCAGAAATTGCCATTTCTATTTAAATCAAAGTGCGGATGGCGGAGGCGCTGTTTTACTGAATAATGGCGTAAAATTTGAGTATTGTCTTTTCGAATCCAATTCAGCCTCAATGGGCGGAGCCGTATATTCTCCCGAAAACAGAACTGAGAACGGCGATGCACTTTTTAACCATTGTACCTTTGTTTCTAATATTGCCAATGCGGGCTCAGCCTTGAATTTTGAAAAACGTGAATCAGCCTACGTTGACAGTTCGGTATTCTGGAACAATACCAATGGTTCGGGAACGATCAATTCATTATTTCTTGATACACGTGTAAGTAGTCCCTCAGTTTCAAATACCGCCGTTGATGATGGATCCATCACTGCGACAACGGAAATAAATATAATTTACTATAGCAGTTCAGATGTAGATGGCCCATTCCTTAACACTTCTGATTATCGCTTGGATAATGAACATGGAATACCCCGTGAATACGGTTGGTACTATGTACAAGCCCCGCTTATACTAAATATCAAGGTCTTTCTTCAAGCTGCTTTTTAGATAATACATTATTTTTTTGATCATCCGGATATAAAATCAAAACTCCTTCACATTAAAGTTAAGAATTATAGAAAATCAATATTATTTTCACATTAAAAAAATATATTGCTATCAATGTAAAAGCCATGTAAATTACTGATAATGTGAAAGGTATATAAAATGAACGTAAAAAAACCTCATCTCATAATTTTAGTTTTACTGTTTTATTCCTCCCTATTTGCAGTTATCAATGATTCCGTAAATGATTATACTGAAAAAATGTTACCGCAAAGCTTTGGGGGAGCTACAACCAGTTATTTTGTTTTTATGGGTACAAGTTTATCACTGACAGCGAATAGTACCAGCACCAGTAATACGACCACATTTACAATTAACGGAGATAATTACAGAGCAGGTGGTACCGTTGCCATACCCTCATCCGGCGATGATCGTTATTATGTCATTTTTGTCCCTAAAGGTAATAATTCCGCCGCTATTACATTAGAAGGTTCAAATGATTGGACAACCCAAACGCACACTGAAATTTCTCTTCCCTATGCTCAAACCGCAACGACATCAGCTTTTTACATGACGACAACTACGGCAAAAGTTGATTCGGTCGTCTCCAGTGGACTGGATCTTTTATTGATCAATAACGCTGATTACACAAACGAAACGGTAACGACCCTTCCTGCCCGACAGGATAATAAATACTATATTTATTACGGATCTCCCGCAAGCGGTTCACCCAGCTTGAAAGTGTCGCCCTATACTCCTGAATTAAATCTTAAATTATTTATAGAGGGTTCCCTCTGGTAAATAAATAAAAAAATCTCTCTCTCTCA